>JAUNXZ010000037.1 GCA_030539515.1 Thermoplasmata archaeon | reverse complement strand
GCAACAAGGCCATGGTCGAGATCGCCAACGTCGACGGCATATAGGTCGGAGTGGGCGACACCGCCGGCATGGCGGTTCCCCACTACATGGCATCCGGAATGGGCGGCATCCGCACTGCGGGCGACATGGTCGCCAGGATGGAGTACGACAAGTCCATGAAGGTCGGAGAGGCCAAGAAGTACGTCGCCAAGAAGCTCGGCATCGACACGCTGGAGATCGCGGACGAGTACATCATGAGGGACCTCAGGGAGACCAAGAAGATCGGTACCGTCACCGGTATCCCCGGAGCTCCCCGCGGAATCGCGGCCAAGATGAACATCGAGAAGATCCTCGACATCAAGATCAACAGCTGCGAGAAGTTCCGCGAGATGCTGAACTGATCGAAAAAACACCGGGGGAGCTCGACCATCTCACTATTCCTCCTGCCCGCTCCCCCGGGCCTTAAACCTCCGGACCCTCCGGGGTCCGGTACTCAACCGATAAATATTCTGCAAACCTTGGTCGGAATCATGCCCAACCGCGAGGACGTCTATTGGAATTCCTTCCTGCCGGCCTTCTTCGACAGGATGAGCGTCCTTATGCGGAGGAACATGACCGCGATCGTGGCGGACTACGGGCTGACCAGCGCCCACGCCATCTACCTCATCGCCCTCAAGCTGCAGGACGGGCAGACCCTGGTGAGCCTCTCCAGGTTCCTTGACCTGGACACCGCGAACACGAACAGGGTCATCAAGGTCCTCCGCGAGAAGGGCATGGTGTACGACGACAGGAAGACCGAGAGCAGCAAGAAGTACTGCATCTGGCTCACCGAGTCGGGACAGGAGCTGGCCACCAAGATAATGGACGGGATCACGGAGCTGAACAACAGCTACTTCGAGAACATCCCCCGCGAGGACGTCCTCCACATGCGCAACACGCTCATACACGTTCTGCGCAACATGGACCTGGACATCGACAGCTACATGGGATCGAAGCACGAGAACCCGTTCTACACCCACCTCAACATCATCCCGCTGGATGACGACTACCCGACCGTCCCCAGGCGTCTCACCGGGGACGAGGAGCCGAACGAGGAGGACACGGAGTGAGCAGGAGGAGCAACGCATGAGCAGGATCGTCGCACTTGTAGCCAGCCCCGTCGTCGGGGGCAACACGGACACCATAGTCGGAGCCGTTCTCGACGGAGCGATGGGGCTCTCCACCAACGAGATAGTGCTGTACCGCCTGGACAAGATGAGGTTCGCCCACGGGTGCAGGGCATGCCGCCAGTGCAAGACCGAGGGGAAGTGCGTGCAGAACGACGAGGTGTCGGACATCCTGGAGGACATCCGCCGCTCGGACGTGCTGATCGTGTCCGCGCCCGTCTACTTCAGCGGGCCCGCGGCTCAGTACAAGGTGCTGGAGGACAGGATGTTCTCGTTCTTCACCGAGGGCGGGATGACCGTGCTCCCGGCGGGGAAGAAGGCCATCGTCATCCTGAGCTGCACGTTCAACGAGGACCTGGCACGGAACATGCTCGACTACGAGACGGCGCTCTACCAGCAGCTCGGGTTCGAGATCATGGACAAGGTCCTGTTCGTGGACGAGAAGGGCAAGAAGCACTCCGCAGACGACGCCGAGCTCATCGAGAGGATGACCCGCCTCGGATCCACCCTCCGCAACACCTGAACGGGCGCCCGTTTGAAAGACCGTATTTAGCGGTTGTCATGGCCGTTTCAGACAGTTTAAAAACCTATCTGGAATGACTTAAATACATGAATCTGACAGCCGAATGACGGCAATACAGTTATATTTAATACTTTCTTCCAAACCGCCACACCCCGCCCCGGAACGGCCCGGAAACGGACCGAAAAGCACATACCCAGGCTCCGCTTTGGGGGCATGTCGGCGGGTCGGCCTACACCTTTTTATTGGTTGACCAGCTTGATACAGTCGTGGAGGGCGGTCCGGCGACCAGCGGGTCTCTAAAACCTAGCCAGCGGGGATCGACACCCCGGCCTTTCGCCTTCACGGCTGTGTTATAATGGCAGGATTCACGGACCCACAGATTCAGCACCTCATGGAATACGGCGACGCCGACTACGCCCATATGGACTTCGGCGACGCGGCGGAGCGCGACAGGCAGTTCGCCAAGCTCATGTCCAGGACCGAGGCGGCCAACGACGCCGCCATCAGGGACATGATAGCCTCCCCGACGCGCCACGACCTCTCGAGGCTCGAGGGCAGGATCGCCGAGGCGCTGACCGCCAGGGGGTTCATTGAGGTCCGCACCCCCACGTTCGTGTCCACCCAGCAGCTGTCGAAGATGACGATCACGCCCGAGCACCCGCTGTACAAGCAGGTGTTCTTCATAGACGACAAGAGGGCCCTCCGCCCGATGCTCGCGCCCAACCTGTACGTGGTGATGCGCAGGCTCAGGGACCACACGGACGGCCCCGTCAAGATATTCGAGATAGGGCAGTGCTACAGGAAGGAGTCCAAGAGCTACCGCCACCTGGAGGAGTTCACCATGATGAACCTGGTGGAGCTCGGCCCCGAGGGCGACCCCGTGGATACCCTGAAGATGTACATCGACGACGTCATGAAGGCCGCCGGCCTGGAGTACAC
Organism: Thermoplasmata archaeon; assembly: GCA_030539515.1. Lineage (GTDB taxonomy): Archaea > Thermoplasmatota > Thermoplasmata > Methanomassiliicoccales > Methanomethylophilaceae > Methanoprimaticola. The sequence continues at coordinate 11,364 of JAUNXZ010000037.1, read as the reverse complement.
CCTGACCCGCGAGGAGTCCGACGTGTACGTGGAGACGCTCGACGTCGAGGTGAACGGCACGGAGGTCGCCTCCGGAGCGGTCGGCCCGCACAAGCTGGACGCGGCCCACGACATCCACGAGGCCTGGTCCGGCGTCGGGTTCGGGCTGGAGAGGCTCCTCATGCTCGCCAACGGCAAGAGCAGCGTCAGGAAGACCGGCAAGAGCAACACCTACCTGAACGGCTGCAAGATAGACTGAGCTGGTGGGAGAATGAGGCTCTGCATCGTCGGTGGTGCCCTCCAGGGCATGGAGGCGGCGTTCCTCGGCCGGAAGGCGGGGTACGAGACCGTTCTGATCGACAGGCGCCCCGACGCGCCCGGGCTCTCGGTGTGCGACGAGCCCCACGTCCTGAACCCGGTCGACGAGCCGGAGAGGGCGCTGGAGGTGTTCCGCACCTGCGACGCGGTCCTCCCGGCGTGCGAGGAGCACGACCTGCTCGAGGTCCTGGACCGCATCCTCCGCGACGCCGGCATACCGTTCCTCTTCGATCTCAAAGCTTATGACACCTCGCAGTCCAAGCTCCTGTCCAACGAGATGATGCTGTCCGTCGGCGTCCCCCTGCCCGGCAAATGGCCGGAGTGCGGGTTCCCCGTCGTGGTGAAGCCGTCCTCCCAGAGCGGGAGCATAGGCGTGTCGATAGCCCACGACATGGAGGAGGTCGAGGCGGGACTGGAGAAGGTCCGCGCCCTCGGCGACGACCCTGTCATACAGGAGTTCGTCCACGGCAAGAGCGTGTCCCTGGAGGTCATCGGCGACGGGGAGCGCGCGATCTCGTACGTGACCACGGAGGTGGTCCTCGACGGAGGCTACGACTGCAAGGAGGTCCGCTGCTTCCCCGGGATACTCGATGAGGAGCAGGAGAGGGACTTCGCGCTCTACTCGAGGAGGACCGCCGAGTCCCTGGGGCTCAACGCCCTGATGGACGTGGAGGCCATCCTCACGCCCAGGGGCCTGCGCTTCCTGGAGATCGACGCCCGCATCCCCAGCCAGACCCCCGCCGCCATACTCACCGCGACGGGCGTCAACCTGCTGGAGAGGCTGGTGGAGTCCAGGCTGGGAACCCACGACGAGGCCGAGCCCACGGGGAGGTCCGGCATCTACTGGCATCTGCATCTCAAGGACGGGGTCCTGGAGACCACCGGCGAGAAGGAGTTCTCCCACGTCAGGGAGCCCTCCTTCGCGCAGGGGCTGTTCGGCTCCGACGATTCTATAAGCGACTACGCGCCCGGCAAGGGCGAGTGGCACGGCACGTTCATGGTCTCGGGGGACACCCCCGCCGAGGCCGAAGACCGCCGCCTGTCGGTGATACAGGCGATCATGGGGGAGTGCGGCTGCGACTCGTTCGTGGACCGCTCCCCGAAGGAGGCATGAAACATGACAAGGCTCACGGCAGACATTATCTGGGGGGTTCCGGACGACAAGCTGGACCTCGACGGAAGACTGATGAAGGCGACCGGGAAGACGGTCAAAGGGATCGCCATGGAGGCGGCCGGGCTGGAGGGGGACGACTACGACTTCTCCAGGTTCTCCGCCGCGGCCGTGCCGATCACCTCCGGGCTGGGGATCATCGGCGGGTTCGCCAAGTCCGTGGACGCCATCGTGACGAGGCTCGGCATGCGCAGCCGCGTGACCGACGCCACCGACGTGGCGGGATTCGCGGAGGCCACCAGGGACGGGGCGGACATCATCATGATGTCCGACGACCCCGTGTTCATGGCGTACAACACCCGCGAGCGCGCCTACACCGACAACTCCTGGGGCACCGCCATGGGATACTCCGTGTGCCTGAAGAACGCCGCGGGCGGCGTCGAGGGGAAGGACGTCCTGGTCATCGGCGCCGGCAGGGTCGGCGCCTGGGCCACGAAGATCCTCCTCGGATGGGGCGCGAACGTATCGGTCGTGGACATCGTCTACGAGAAGTCCGAGTCCCTCATCCCGCTGGGCGCGAAGGCGCTGAAGGACGTCGAGAAGGCGGTCTCCGACAACACGCTGCTGCTCAACGCCGCGCCGTACATCATACCCGGGGAGATCATCGCCCACGGCTCCATCGTGTCGAGCCCGGGCGTCCCGCACTACTTCGACCTCGAGGCGAGGACGCGCTGCAAGGCGATCATCCACGATCCGCTGGAGATCGGGACCGCGGTGATGGCCGTGAACAGCGCGGCGTACACCATCAAGAAGGAGGAGAGGGCATGAGCCTCGGAATAGCATTGGACCTGGGGACCAGCGGGTTCCGCTGCCAGATGGTGGACCTGGAGACGGGGAAGACCATCGGCACCGCGATCACGGAGCGCCACCCCATCCCCGGGATGAACGTCATCGACCACGTGAACTTCGCCATAAAGGCCGGCGAGGACGTCGCCCACGGGCTGATGATAGAGACGATCAACAACCTCTTCACCGAGCTCGGAGGGGACCTGTCGCAGGTCGAGATAATCGGCGTCTGCGGGAACCCGTTCCAGCTCTCGCTCTTCCAGAACATCGAGATCCGCGACCTGGCGTACGCCGGGAAGAACATGCTGAAGGACCTCGGCGTCGTGTCCCCTCCCAGGGACGGCGACGTGGTCAGCGCGGAGTCCCTCGGGCTCACCCGCATGCCGAAGGCCCGCGTGGTCATCCCGCCGGCGGTCAGGCACGAGATCGGGGCAGACGCCATCGGCATGATGATGCTCACGGACATCCTCGAGGAGACCGAGCCGTGCATCGTCGTGGACTACGGGACCAACGCGGAGATGGCGCTGGTCGTGGACGGCAAGATCTACAGCGGCTCCGCCGCCGCGGGACCCGCCCTCGAGGGCCAGCAGATCCAGCGCGGGATGCTGGCGGCCCCCGGCGCGCTCAGCGAGCTGGAGATCACCGACCGCGGATGGAGGTGCTACGTCCTGGACGACACCCTCGCGCCCGCGCCCGGCGACCTCATCGACCCCCTCACGGGGAAGGTGATCGAGGAGGGCCCGATGCACGGGAAGGCCCTGGGCATCACCGGGACCGGGGTCATCGCGGCCCTCGCCAACGGCATGAAGGAGGGCATCATCGTCCCGCCGAAGATCAACACCCCGTCCGGGACCCTGAAGCTCCAGGACGGCATCGAGATCACGTCCAACGACGTCGACGAGGCCGGCAAGGCCATCGGCGCCCTCCGCGCCGGGTTCCTGACCCTGATGGACGCCGCCGGCGTCTGGGTGGATGACGTGAAGAAGGCCTACATGTCCGGCGCGTCCGGGCTCTACGTGGACGCCAAGAAGGCGCTGACCATCGGCATGGTCGCCCCCGGCGCGGACCACCTGGTCCAGTTCGGGAACACGTCCATCGGCCTCGCCAGGAAGATCATCATGGGCGAGGTGGACCTGGACATCCTCCGCGAGTTCGCCAAGCAGCTCCGCGCGGACCACGTGATGTTCGCCACCTCGGAGGTCTTCAAGAACATCTACTCGATCGAATACTCCGTCTGGTGCACGGGCATGCCCATGAGCATGTACAACGACATGCTGGACATGTACTCGCTGAAGCACATCCCGCTGGAGATCGACACCGACAATGTGAAAGTCGAGAGGTTCGCCAAGCGCGACCTGCCCGACACCGAGGAGTGCAAGGTCCACATCATCCCGTCCGGGACCGTCCTGTCCGGCGTCGTCGATGGATGCGTCGGATGCAGGAAGTGCGTCAAGGAGTGCCCCGAGAAGGCGCTGACGATAAACCCGGAGGGCGTGTCGAAGTACAGGGCGGAGATCCGCTCCGACCGCTGCGCCGGCACCGCGTGCCGCAGGTGCGAGAGGATCTGCCCCCGCACCGTCCTGCGCACGCTGGACCTGAAGCTCACTTTATGAGGACGCTGTCCACGCCGCGGCAGGACCTCAGCTCGGGGATCGCCTCGGGCGGGATCCTGCCGTAGGCGACCACGGACAGCACCGCTCCCCCCTCGTCCCCGCCGTCGTCCACCATGGCCTGCCTCACGGACACGCCGTGCCTGTAGAGCACGCCGGTTATGTCGGCGAGTATCCCGGGCATCGTGGAGTCCGTCGGCGTGATGACGACCGAAGAACAACCGATCTCGGGCGCCAGGTCCACCATGGACAGGGTGCACCTGAGCTTCGAGAACACCGCGTCGAGGGACGGGTCGGCGGAGATCCTCTCGAGGGTGGTCCTGACCACCCTGCGGTCCACGCCGCACGCGCGGCCGATGGCCGAATCGCCCTGCTCGACCTCGCCGCAGTACGCCCTGCCGGCCTCCACGCGCATGCCGCTCTCCAGGAGCAGCTTGGCAACCTTCTCCTGCGAGGGGTATCCCGCGAAGCGTCCGCCTATTATGTCCATGCCCATGCATCATTGAATCCATTGATAAGCATTTTTGTTCATTGCGGTACGGTAACGGCCAGGCTCCCCCGGGGCGCCCCGAGCCTCCCGCCAGTGAAACCCATAAATAATCATCTGGGCGTAGTCAGGGACCGATATGCCCAACACAGATGAGCTGAGGGAACAGATCGAGGCCATCGACGAGGAGATCATCGACCTCATCGCAACCCGCATGGAGATCGCCGACGAGCTCGCCAAGGCGAAGAAGAGCTCCAAGCAGCGCTATTGGGACGACGAGAAGGAGCGCGAGGTGAAGCAGCACTACCGCGAGCTCTGCGAGGAGGTCAGCCTCACCGAGTACGAGGCCTCCCGCATCGCGGAGGTCCTCCTCGAGATCTCCAAAGAGAGACAGAAGCACATATTCAACCGAGGTCGAGATGACATCTACGGTAACGGTCAACATGAGGACGTGCAGCCACGTCCACAAGGTCACGGTATCCATGCGCGACGACGGCATGATGGACGTCAGCATAGTCTCGGACTGCCCCAACGTGCAGGAGTACGCGAAGCGCCTCACCGAGATCTCCATGGACGACGCCACCGACTTCTGCACCAGCAGGATCAACGCGCCCGAGGTCCGCCACCCCCTCTCCGCCACGTGCCTGTGCCCCCTGGGCGTCATGAACGCGGCCTGGATGGAGTGCGGCATGCTCTCCAAGACCCTCTGCCACCGCGCCAAGTCCAACGACATAGTCCTGGACCCCGATTCCCAGTGAACGGGTAGGCTTTATATCCGCGGATAATCGTGGGGCGGTCGTGAGCCTCAGCAGCGACAGCCTCGAATCATTCTTCAGGAGCAGCGGACGCATCGCGATCGCCTGCTCCGGGGGCACCGACTCCACGTTCCTGGTGCACGAGGGCGCCAAGATGGGCGCGGACATCGTCCCGATAATCATACGCTCCCAGCTCGCCTGCCACGGCGAGGTCGAGGGCGCGGTGGAGTTCTGCAGGTCGCAGGGCGTGGAGCCCGTCGTGGTCGACGTCGACGCGATGTCCGTCGAGGGGCTGCTGGCCAACGGCCCGGACAGGTGCTACCTGTGCAAGAAGGCCATGTTCGGCGCCGTCACGGCGAAGGCGAGGGAGCTCGGATGCGACGTGGTCGCCGACGGCACCAACGCTTCGGACCCCGTGGAGGACCGCCCCGGCATGAGGGCGCTGGCCGAGATGGGCGTCCGCTCCCCGCTGAGGGACGCGGGACTCACCAAGAGCCAGATCAGAAGGCTCTCCAGGACGGAGAGGCTGTCCACCTGGAACAAGCTGTCCAACTCATGCCTCGCGACGCGCGTGGCCACGGGCGTGAGGATAACCCCCGAGATAGTCGAGCGCGTGGGCAACAGCGAGGACGCGATAGGCCTCCTCGGCTTCACCGGGTTCAGGGTCCGCACCGACGGCACCGACGCGAGGCTCGAGCTCCGGGCGTCCGAGAGGGAGGCCGCCGTCCGGCGCATCGACGAGATCAGGAAGGCCGTGTCGCCCTGGTTCGACGACATCTCGATAAGCGAGGTGACCCGCGATGGATGAGCACTCGATGCGCATGCTGCTGGAGGAGGTCGCCGCCGGGAGGGTCACCGTGGAGGACGCGGCCCTCAGGCTCAGGATGGAGCCCTTCGAGGACATCGGCTTCGCGAAGGTGGACCACCACCGCGGGATCCGCCAGGGCGTGCCCGAGGTCATATTCGGCGCGACCAAGACGCCGGAGCAGATCGCCGCGATAGCGGAGAGGATCCTCGCCGGGGGCGACGGGTCCGTCATAATCACCAGGATGAGCCCCGAGGCGGCCGACGAGGTCTCCGGCAGGCTCCCCCTGAGGTACGACGCGGTGAGCCGCGTCGGCATAGCCGGGAAGCCCACGGAGGAGCGCGTCGGGAAGGTCACGGTCATAACCGCGGGCACCAGCGACATACCCGTGGCCGAGGAGGCCGCGGTCACCGCCGAGGCCCTCGGCAACAACGTCGTGCGCATCTACGACGCCGGCGTGTCCGGCCTGCACAGGCTGCTCTCCCACTCGGAGGACGTGATGACCTCGAGGGCCATCGTCGCCGTCGCCGGGATGGAGGGGGCGCTGGCGAGCGTCGTTGGCGGGATGGCGTCCTGCCCGGTCATAGCGGTCCCGACGAGCGTGGGGTACGGGGCGTCCTTCGGGGGTGTCGCCGCGCTGCTCGCGATGCTGAACTCCTGCGCCAGCGGGGTCAGCGTGGTGAACATCGACAACGGCTTCGGGGCCGGGTACATCGCCAGCCTCGTCAACCGCTCGTCCTCGCGAGCGCGCTGACGCACATTCTTATAAGAACGCGCGAATCACCGCGCATCGGAGAGTGCATTTCCAAATGAGCAAGATCAGCGTAGCCGTCCTCGGAGCGACGGGTATGATCGGGCAGAGGTTCATCCAGATGCTGGAGGACCACCCGTGGTTCGAGATCGAGGGGCTCTACGCCTCTGAGAGGTCCCAGGGCAAGAGGCTCGGGGACGTCCTGAAGGTCAGGGACCACGAGTACCTGGACGAGACCGTCGAGCGCAGGATCGAGACCATGGACATCAAGAAGATCGCCGCCAACTGCAGGATCGCGTTCAGCGGCATCCCGTCCGACCTGGCCGGGCCCACCGAGACCGAGCTGGCCCAGGCCGGCGTCGCCGTCTTCACCAACGCCGGGTCCCACAGGATGGACCCCCACGTGCCCATCGTCATCCCGGAGGTCAACCCCGCCCAGATGTCCGCGGTGAAGGACCAGCCCACCTACGGCGAGTCCGGCGGGTACATCGTCACCAACGCCAACTGCTCCTCCACCGGCATCGCCGCGCCCCTCCACGCCATCAACCAGGCGTACGGGCTGAAGCAGGTGTTCGTGTCCACGTACCAGGCGCTTTCCGGCGCGGGGTACCCCGGCGTCCCCTCGCTGGACGCCGTCGGGAACGTGGTGCCGTTCATCAGCCACGAGGAGGAGAAGATGGAGACCGAGCTCGCCAAGATGCTCGGGACATACGGCGACGGGGACTTCCACTACGCCCCCTTCAAGGTCATCGCCAACTGCGCCAGGGTCCCCGTCGTCGACGGGCACCTGGAGTCCCTCGTCCTCGACATGGAGCAGCAGCCCACCCTCGAGGAGCTCGAGAGGTGCCTCGTCTCCTTCCGCGGCGAGCCCCAGGAGCTGAACCTGCCCTCCGCGCCGGTCCAGCCCATCATCGTCAGGCACGAGGAGAACCGCCCCCAGCCCGTCTTCGACGCCATGGCCGGCAGGCCCGCCAGGGCACGCGGCATGGCCGTCACCGTCGGCAGGCTCAGGCAGGGCAACGGGTACTACAAGGCGTTCGCCATGTCGCACAACACCCTCAGGGGCGGCGCGGGCGGATCCGTCCTCAACGCCGAGCTCGCCAAGGCCAAGGGCGTGCTCTGAAGTTTGAAGAACACCGGGGGCGCCCGGGAGGGCGCCCCCGCAAATCGTTTCTGTAATCCCCTCCGGGATCCGGAGGGTGGACGGGGGATATCCCCCGTGTTTTTTCGCGTCCCCTCCGGGACGCTCAGACCGCGACTCCGCCCTGGGCGTTGTACGCGGAGACGTCGAAGTCCCATCCGACCATGAACCTGTCAACGAAGTCCTGGAAGAGGGCGTCGGCGTCCATGTCGGCGAAGAGCTCGGGGTAGACGATCTTGGCGATGTAGATCACGCCGATGACGTACGCGGGCCCGAGGAGGACCGCGTCGCTGACGGTGTGGATCTCGGTCCCGTAGGCGGCGGTGAGCGCGGAGTAGCGCTCGACCATGGAGTCGTTCCACTCCTTGTTGTGGGTGGCGTCGCCCAGCTTGTCGTACCCGTTGTAGATGATGAAGTCCAGGTCCGTCTGGTTGTACAGCCACTCCTCGTCGAAGGTGATGTAGTCCTGCGTGGTCCCGAGCCTGTCGGCGATGTTGTTGACGCCGGCGAGCAGGGAGGTCTCGTAGCGGCCGGACCCGACGCAGTTGGCCTCGTACATCGCGTTCTCCCTCCCCTTGGGGATGATGATGTTGGCCTTCTCGTCGTCGGAGAGGGTGGACGTCTTCTCGCTGATCATGTCCAGGACCGCGTCGGACCACTCGATGTACTCGGCGGCGATGTCCATGCAGCCGAGGATGTACCCGAGGGTCATGGTCCCGACCTGGGCGTTCCCGTCCTCCCAGGACGAGAGGCGCACGATGTCGATGCTGTCCCTGCTGGAGGGGAGGCTGGACTCGAGGGTGTTGCAGTACCACTCCCTGGAGCCGGTGAGCACGATGTCGGGGTTGTAGCTCATGATGGACTCCGCGTCCGGGTCGAACCTGGCGGTGTTGTCGTAGACTCCCAGGGAGCCGAAGTTGTCGGCGAGGTACACCATGGAAGCGGTGTTGTTGTCGCAGGCGACGACCCTGTCGGCCGCGCCCAGTATCTGGATCTGCAGGGCGGAGAGGTAGTAGAGCGAGACGATCGAGCTCACGGGGTAGTGCACGGAGTTCCTGATGCCGTCCACGTCCACGTAGTAGATGATCTGCTCCTCGCCGGCGATCATGGAGCGGACCTTCTCGATGTCCTTCTCGTCGATCACGCCGTCGGCGTTGGCGTCGGCCATGGAGACCTCCTCGCGGTCGGCCCAGGTGCTGACGCAGAGCTTGTACTCCTTGGCGGTGCCGTCGATGATGCTCTGGATGTACTCTATGTCCTTCTCGTCGATGGTGTCGTCGAGGTTCGCGTTGCCGACCACCCAGAGGTTGGAGTCGGTCGAGGTGAGCACCACGGCGTTGCCGGAGTCCTTGCCCCCGTCCCCGGAGCCCCCTCAGAGGACCATGTATGCGGCCGCGGCCGCCACGATTATGACGACCACGGCCACGATTGCTGTCGTTGCCTTCTTGTCCATTCTGATTCCTCCGTCGCGCCTCCCCGCCTCAGCGGTTCGGCTCTTGGGTAAAGTGTCCGGCCCTGCGGGCGGACGTTGAGTGCTGAGCGTCATCCGGGACGTCGGGAGAACATGGAGTCGTACCCCCGGTGCATCTCCCTGATGACGTCGTCGGGCAGCGCCCCCTTCAGAATCACGTGGGGGCGGCCGTCGTCGTCGATCACGCGGCAGTCCACGCCGTAGACGAACCTCACCGCCTCCTCGGTGATGACCTCCTGCGGGGTGCCCACGCGGTAGACGATGCCCGGGAGGGCCATCATCACCACCTTGTCGGCGTACTTCGCGGAGGTGTTCAGGTCGTGGCTGATCATCAGGACGGTCATCCCGTTCCGGACGGCCAGGTCGTGGAGGAGCTCGGTGACCTGCACCTGGTGCCTGACGTCCAGGTTGGAGGTGGGCTCGTCGAGGATCAGGACCCTGGGGGTCTGCGCCAGGCCGCGGGCGATGGCCACCTTCTGGTGCTGCCCCGCCGAGAGCTCGTTGAAGTTGCGCATGGCCAGGTGCTTGATCCCCATCATGTTCAGGGTGCGCTTGACGATCTTCAGGTCCAGGTCCGACGTGGAGCCCATGCGCTGGTGGGGGTGGCGGCCCATAAGGACGGTGTCCATCACCGTCATCGGGAAGGAGTCGCTGGTCGACACGGGGACGTACCCGACGACCTTCGCCAGCTCCTTCTGGCCGATGTCCGTGACGTCGTGGCCGTCGACGAAGACTACGCCCTCGCCCGGGTCGATTATCCTGTTGATGCACTTGATCAGGGTGCTCTTACCCACGCCGTTGGGCCCGATGATGCAGACCAGGCCCGGCTCGTCGATCGCCAGCGACACGTCGTGCAGCACGGGGAGGTCCCCGTACCCGTAGGTCATCCCGTCGACGCGTATCTCCACCTCACCACGCCTCCTTCTTCTGGTGGATGATCAGGTACAGGAACAGCGGGGCCCCCAGGAACGCCGTGACGACGCCCACCTGGAGGACCGACGGCAGGATGATCGTCCTGCCGACCACGTCCGATATCAGCAGCAGCGCCGCGCCGAACGCGGCGGACGCCGGTATGAGGAAGCGGTTGTCCGACCCGATGAACAGCCTGACGATGTGCGGGGAAACCAGCCCGACGAACCCTATGACCCCGGTGTAGCTCACGATGGCCGCGGCCATCAGCGACACTATGACAAGGCTGACGATGCGGAGGTGGGACGCGTTGATCCCGAGCGCCCTCGCGTTGTCGTCGCCCACGGACAGGACGTTGAGCCTGCTGGACAGCAGCATCACCGCCACAGACCCGGCCAGGACCACGGCGAACATGATCGGGAGGTCCGCCCACTCCATCCCCTCCAGCGACCCCACCTGCCATTTGTAGACGGCGGCAAGGTCGTCGGGGTCCGCCCACAGCTTCAGCACCGTGGTGAGCGCGTTGAACAGGTACATCACGGCGATCCCCGAGAGGATCATGCTCGTCGCCGACACCTTCCTCGACGAGGCGATGGCGACGATGATGAACGTGGGCACGAGGGAGAAGACGAAGGCGTTGAGGACCACCGAGGCGTCCGAGCCCCAGATCCCCGACCCGTAGGCGATGGCGAGGGTCGCCCCGAACGCCGCGCCGGACGATATCCCGGTGGTGTAGGAGTCCGCCATCGGGTTCTTGAGGGTGCTCTGCATGACCGCGCCCGCCACGGCCAGGCCCGCGCCGGCGACGATCGCGACGAGTATCCTGGGCAGGCGGAGGTTCCACACGATGTGGTCCTTCATGCTCATGATGTCGTCCGAGTAGGTGACCCCGCAGAGGTGGTTCCAGATGAACTGGTAGGCCTCGACGAATCCGATGTTGTATGCGCCGATGGTGACCGCCAGCCCCGTGACTACGAACGCGACCGCGATGCACACGAGGATGAACGCCCACTTCCTGAAGATGTAGCGGCGGTACTGGACGTCCAGGGCCGCATCCTCTTCGCTCTGGTCGTCCCATTCCGCGTACAGGTCGGGCGTCTGCGGCAGCGCCTCCATCTTCACACTGTTGCCGTTGTCGAACAGCGGATCACCGGTCCTCCCTCGTTTGACTTGGATGCATC
>JAUNXZ010000158.1 GCA_030539515.1 Thermoplasmata archaeon | reverse complement strand
CCGATCTCCTTCGTCACGTTGGCGAAGTCGAAGACCAGGGACGGGTCAGCGAAGGCGACCCTCACGAACGGGTTGGCCGTGAAGGCGTCGCCGCGGGCGACGTGGGCCGCCTTGGGGATACCGGTGTATCCGGACAGGTGACCGACGTTCATGGCGTAGTTGGGGTAGTTCGGACCGCGGACCTCAGCGGGCAGACCCTCGTCGGACCTGTACGCGAAGGAGTTGGCGGAACCGCACTGGTCCTGGAGGTCGTATCCGTAGAATCCGAGCCTTCCAGTCCTCTCCTTGTGCTGGAGCATGGACAGGTACCAGCAGTTGAGACCGACGTCGGCGACACCGGTTGCCATGGCACCGGCGATACCGGTGGAGGCGGCGGCGACGGTGGCCCTCTGGGATCCACCGAAGTGGGTCTCCATGACCGCGGGGTACCTCTCGTACATCTCGAGAGCGTAGGAGTTCACATCGTCGGCCAGCTTCATGACCTCGTCCAGGTTGGCGGGGTCCAGCTTGCAGAATCCGCCGTACTTGGATTTGATCTGGTCGATGGCGTAGTAGACGTAGTCCTCGAGGATGTTGTCGGTGTAGGCCGCGGTGGCGTACTGCGTGAATCCGACTCCTCCGGACATGTATCCGCCGAGGTAGACCTGGTCGAAGATCGCGGCTCCGAGTCCGACAGCCTCGAGGGCTGCACGGCCGGGGTCGTCGGGGTAGACACGGTCGGACTGAGCGATGTCGGCCATGTATCCGAAGGGAATTCCACCGGGCTCGTTGGGTCCCCTGGCACGCCTGGCGGGCATCATGGTTCCCATGTTGAGGGACTGGTGCTTCGCGGAGTACGCGAAGTCGGCGATGGCGGCCTCTCCAGCTGCGAGCTTGTAGGAGGAGATGAAAGCCATGGAGATCTGCATGGCGGCGTGCCTGGAGACAGTCGCACCGTCCATGAGCCTTCCGACGATGGTCGGGACGCGGACGGCCTGCATCAGGGTCTTGCCGATGGCCTTCTTCAGCTGCTTAGCCTGGTCCTTGGGGAACAGCTTGTTGATGTCGATGACGAACCTGGAGTCGATCTCGTCGATGAGCTCGTCGTCTCCGGAGAACACCTTGACGTAGGAGTCCCAGACGAGGGCAGGGTTGACCTCGGCCATGTGCTCCTGAACGACGGCTCCGCCGGGCATGGTGTGGTTGACGGTCTCGAGGTACGCGTTGATCGTCTCGGGGGTGACCTCCTTTCCAAGCCTCCTCTCGATGGTCTGGTGGGGGCTGTCGAGACCGACCAGGATGGTCCTCCTGATGTCGTCCCAGGCCTGCTGGATGGCGCAGTTGTTGACGCAGTGCAGGTCATCGGGCTCGACGAAGATGTCGGTGTGGCTCAGCTGGTAGGGCATCCAGCTCCTCTGTCCGAGGGGCACTCCGATGTCCTCGTTCATCATGGGGAAGCCACGCTTCTTGGCAATCTCCTCCGCGGACTTCTGGAACTCGACCTTGGACTTGGACTGCTTCCATCCACCGTAGCAGTAGTACTTGGTGGACATGTCGGTGGGCTCTTCCTTGAACTTCTTCTTGCACGCTTCCATGAACAGCTTCTCTTTTCCTGCCATGGTAATCACTCTCCCTTGACCTTCCACGGCTGGTAGCCGCCGAGGGTCCTAAGCTTGTGGATCCTGAGGCCGTACATGGTGACCTCTTTGTCATCCCTCATGTCGACGCCGTCGGCCCTGAAGATGGTTGTCCTCTTCTTCAGGTCGGACATGGCCGCGGGCTTACCGACGGAGATCCTCCTGTCGATGGGAATGGCGACCTGGTCCTTGACGTAGACGACCTCTTTCTTCTTGTCGTCCCAGACGTACCTCTGCCAGCCGTCGAACATCAGGCCGTGCTCGTCGAGACGGCAGGCGTGTCCGTGAACGGTGGCTCCCCTGATACCGGTGAGGGCGGGGTCGAAGGTCTCGTTGTCGATGAACTCCTTGGCCATGACCTCGAGGTCACGCTCGCGCACCTCGATGATCTGCCTTCCGGAAAGGGTTCCGGTGTCGACTCCCCTGTACCTGGAGAGGTACATCCAGGCCCTCTGGTAGGGCGAGATGGGGGCGAAGTAGACGGAGTCGGTGAACTGGATGTACCTGACACGGTCTCCGTGCTTGGCTCCCTCGATGGGGACGACCAGTTTCCTGATCGGGCAGTCGGGCTCCTTGCCCTCCTCTATTGGGGGGTGGATGGACTTGTAGTCCTCTCCGGGGTTCCTGTGTCCCATGATCCTGACGACATCGTCCATGGACACGTCACGGAGTTTCTTCAGCTTCACTTTCGGGTCCATGTATCTGCGCCTGTTCTTGGCGGGCGTGGTGGATCCGGGGTAGAACTGCCTCTTGTATGCCATATTAATCACCTATAATCATGTAGTGAAGGTCTGTATTTCGAGTA
>JAUNXZ010000036.1 GCA_030539515.1 Thermoplasmata archaeon | reverse complement strand
TGTACTGCTTCTTCAGGAACTCGGCCTCCATGGACTTGTCGTACCTGGCGGACGTACCCGTCTCGATCGCGTCGCACGCGTACATTATCCCCTCGCCGGTCTCGGACGACATCCTCTGGATGTCCGCCGTCGGGTTGATGGACTTAATGACCTCCACTGTGGTGGCGATGCCCTCGGGCGTGGCGGCGTCCACCTTGTTGACGAAGCATATGTCCGCCTCCCTGATCTGCGTCTCCACCAGCCTCTTCACCGCCTTCATGAGGGTGTCTATGCGGGTGGCGTCCACCAGGGTGATGACCGGGGCGTGCTCGATGACCACCTCGGTCTTGGCCTCGGAGTACTCCGCGGCCCTCTTGAGGCCCCAGGGGATGGCGACCCCCGACGGCTCCACGATGACTATGTCGGGGTCGAAGGAGTCGTGCAGCTTGGCGAGGGTCTCGGCGAAGGTGCCGGCTATCTGGCAGCATATGCACCCGCCGGAGATCTCCTTCGCCTTCAGGCCGTGGGCCTCGATGAACCTGGCGTCCACGCTGATGTCCCCCACGTCGTTGACGACTATGGCGACGCGGTGCTTTCTCTTCACGAGCTCATCGACGATGAGCATGAGGGCGGTCGTCTTCCCGCTCCCCAGGAATCCTGCTATCTGGGCGATCTTCATGGTCAACACTATAAAAGGAACCGGGTTACAGTTATATCAACCTGAGTATGCCGATTCCGACGTCTGGCTATGCATCAAGATGGATGGATGCTCCGGACGCGGCCGCCCGGGGTCTCGGATCGCTCGATCTGCGAGGACACGAGGTCCTCCACGATGTCGAGGAACTCCTCCTTCCTGTCCGCGGGGATGGTCGCCCCGGCGGCCACGGAATGGCCCCCTCCGAAGCCGCCGACGATCTCCGCGGCGGTCTTCATGACCTCGGAGAGGTCCAGCCCCCTGTCGACCAGGTCGCGGTTCGCGCGGGCGGAGACCTTGACTCCGTCCTCCGAGTCGGCGAACGCTATTATCGGGATGTTGCGGCGGCAGTCCGAGGACGAGAGCACCATTCCCGCCACGATGCCGACGACGGTCTCCTTGATCTCGGTCCCGGCGTCGAACCACTGTATGAAGCGGCGCTCCCTGAGGAGGTGGTTGTCCCTGATGTACGAGAGCGCGGCGGAGATGTGCCTCCTGTGCTCCGCGCGGTTCTCCTCGGCGGTCTTCAGCGCGCCGACGTCGCCGCGGCAGACCCTCAGGCCGGTGGGGGCGTCGTCGTAGCGGCCGCAGGAGTTGAGGATGGTGGCGAACTCCTTGGCGTCCCCCAGCCCCGACTTCCTGTCGTAGCGGGTGATGCGGTACATCTCGCCGTAGGCCTTCCGCGCGTCGTCCCCCAGGATCTCCATGATGCGCCCGACGGCGCGGTCGTGCTCGGCCGGATCCAGCTCGGACCAGGAGCGGTTCCTGCCCCCGGACTTCGGCGGTATGCCGAGGGAGTCCAGCAGGTCGAGGCACCCCTTCGCGTTGTCGCTCACGCCCGGTATGGACGGGTCCGACGCGTACTGGAGGTACTGGACCAGCGGGCGGGTGTCCCTGCCGAAGAACCTCAGGTCCTCCTCTATGAGCAGGTCCCCGTTGGTCTCCGCGTCCCTGGCGATCGCGGCGTTCGGGCCCACGAGGCGCTGGTTGGAGGAGTCCTGGAAGTCCCCGACGGCGCCGACCACCGCCAGGTACGCCAGGTCGACGTTGGCGGGGTCGATCTCCTTCGAGAGCAGGTAGGTCATGCCGGCGCCGCAGACCTCGAAGGAGCCGTCGATGCCGTAGGTGTGCGGGTTCAGGTGCTGGAGCCCGCAGAAGCTGTCGAGGAGGGTCTGCCTCCCCCTCCACTTGGGGTCGGGGACGTGGTGGTCCGTGATGACCAGCCCGTCCCTGTCGAACTGCGAGAGGTACCCGCTGCCGAGGTCGCAGATCCAGACCAGGTCCTCCGGGCTGGAGTTGACGCTGGCCACGACCTCGTCCGTGATCTTCTTCTCGAACCCGACGGTGTGCTCTATGCCGAGCCTGTCGAGGGTGATGTCCGCTATGGCGCCGGCGGAGATGCCGTCGGCGTCGATGTGGGTGACCACGCGCACCGTGCCCGCGTCCCGGACCATGCGCGCGGCGGAGGCCAGGTCCCTGGCCATCCTGCGGGGGTCACCAGCGGAAGCCGGCATGCTCCCTCACGAGCCTCCCGTAGATCACGTCGGCTATCCTCTCGAGGTTCACGGTGTCGGCGCGGTTGTACTCGGTCAGGATGTCCAGCGCGTCCCTGTCGCCGTGGCGGGACCACTGCTTCCACAGGCGGACGGCGTCCGCCCCGCTCATCCCGTCGATGTCCTCCTCCCTCGAGATCCCCAGGTCAATCTCCAGCGGCTTGAGCCCGCCGCGGTACCCCACCTTCCTCGACGCGAAGCGGAGGTCGTACTGGGGCATGTCGAGGTCCACCTCGGGGAAGCTGTTCCTCAGCACGGGGACGTCGAAGCAGCTCCCGTTGAACGTCACGAGGAGCTCCGTCCCGTCCAGGGCGTCGGCCAGGTTCTCCGGCGTGAGGTCGATCCCCTCGGTGAGCGTGACGGTCTCCTTCGGCGAGTGCACCGTCACGAGGGTGACCAGCGCGTCCCTGCTGAGGCCGTCGGTCTCGATGTCCAGGTACTTGGCCTTCCCGCGGAGGTCGCCGAACATCCTCCAGTGCTCGCCCCTGGGGACCATGTCCGCGAGTGCGCGGAACTCCCCCGTCGACAGCAGCTCGTCCGCCTGCGAGAGGACCGAGTCCCCGCGGGACTTGGCGTCCGGCTTCATGGAGCAGACGCGGTCCGCGGAGACGAAGTCGTCCCAGGTCCGGACACCGGATTCCCAGATGGCCTTCTCCTTCTTGGCGCCCACCGAGGGCAGGAGGACGAACGTGTTGCGTATCACGAAGGGGTCATGCGCGGGCACGGATTAAACAGTGCGCCCCTCGTCCGCTGAAGGGCCTCGGGCGCCCGGCGGCGGTGACTGTGAGCTCGACGCTGATGAGGCTCCTCATGCCGGTGTCCCCGTACTCGAACTCGCTGTCGCGGCGGTCCACGGTGACCGTGACGTCCTCCGCCCCGCTGTCGGCCACGGCCTTCACGGCGGCCTCCCTCGCCGCGGCCTCGGACGCCTCCAGGGCCTCGTCCAGGGTCCGGAACTCGAACCTCCCTAGCCTGGAGAACGCCTGGAAGCCCTCCTCCGCGCCGATGCTCTCGGGCCTGATCAGCACGACGACCGACTCGGATATGGACGAGGACACGGCGCCGATGGCGTTCCCGACGTCGGAGTCCGGGTCTATGAAGACCTCCGTGCCGAACGTCTCCGCCACCCAGGGGATGTAGACGCCCACCGGGGCCCCGATGCCGATGATCGGCTTGCGGACGGTGACCGCGCAGGAGAAATCCCTCCCCGGCACGCCGGAAATCGACTTCGCCAGCAGGTCCTCGCCTGCGGGCCCGAGGGCGGACGACCCGGTCTCCTCGGACATGAGCTCCCTCATGAGCTCGGTGCAGAGCTTGACCCTGATCCTCTCCCTGCAGTCGGCCAGGAACCCCTCCGCGTCCATCCTGGTGCCGCGGGACAGGTACCCGGCGGCCATGGTCGAGGCCTCGGAATCGAACTGGTCCATCTCCCCGGAGGCGTGCAGCATGTCCGTCGGGGTGAACCCGATCCTCTGGACCCGCCCCAGGGACTCCAGCTTCCTGACGTTGAGGGTGTACGGGTGGACGCCGACGATGGCGGCGGCCTCCTTGAGCGTGAGCGGCTCCGCCCTCAGCGCCTCGAGCAGCGCCATGTCGGAGCCGGAGAAGTCCCTCGCGTCGGCGGGGACGCGGAGCGTCCTGAAGAACTCGGAGTCGAGGACGACGCTCCTCTCGTCCTGGACCGCGTGGGACCAGGGCTTCCCCCCGGTCAGCGAGGCCAGCGACTCCTTGATGCGGGGCCAGCGCCCCGCCGCGAAGCACAGGGGCATGACCCTCAGCGGGGACAGGGCCACCGTGCCGTTGACCACGAGTATCCTGCTGTCGCCCCCGATCCCGGAGGTCGAGATCTCGGCGGCCATGACGCGGGTGCGGGTGCCGCCGATGATGGCGCCCTCGGGCTCCAGCCTGGGCTTCCCGTCCCTCAGTATGCCGATGTCGGTGGTCGTCCCGCCCATGTCCATGACGATGGCGTCCCTCTTGCCGGAGAGCACCATGGCGCCTATCATGCTGGCCGCGGGTCCGGAGAGCACGGTCTCGACCGGGCGGCGCCTGGCCTCCTCCTCCCCCATCATAGACCCGTTGCCGCGGACCATCATCAGCGGGGCGCGGATGCCGAACTCCGAGAGCACGGTCTTCACGGAGCCGATCAGGTCCTGGATCACGGGGATGAGCCTGGCGTTCATCACGCAGGTGGACGCCCTCTCGCTGAACCCCAGTCCGGACGACAGGTCGTGCCCGCACACCGCGGGTATCCCGAGGATGCGGTCGACCATCCCGCGGACGCGGTTCTCGTGGTCCGGGTTGCGGACAGCCAGGTACCCGGTTATCGCCACCCCGTCCACGCGGCCGCGGACGGATTCGAGGAATTCAGCGACGGCGGCCTCGTCCAGCGGGGCCGCCTCGTCCCCGCGGAGGTCGTGGCCCCCGGGGACGACGGTCGAGAAGTCCACCGGCAGCGACCCGTCGTACTCGCAGCCGATGCAGACGAGGGCGACCCTGGCGCCCTTGCCCTCGACGACGGAGTTGGTCGCCAGGGTGGACGAGAGGGAAACGACGCCCACGTCCTTCAGGAGCTCCCCGTCCATCGCCTCGATGGCGCCGCGGATCCCTATGCAGAGGTCCTCGCGGGTGGTCGGGGACTTCGCCTTGCAGAGCACGCGGGACCCGTCGAGGTCCATAATCACGGCGTCTGTGTACGTCCCACCGGTGTCCAGTCCGAGTCCCGTTCTCATGTGTAACGACCTTCTGGTGCGATGAGCCGCCGGGCGCAGCAAGGGGGCAGATCGCACCCGGCGGTGTAAGGGGTTTCAAAGGGTTTAAAGTGAGGTTTGGAGGACAGCGTGCCGGGCCTCAGCGCTTCTCTGAAGCGACCCCGAGGCCCTTGTTGCGGTTTGTGATGATGTTTCCCATGTGGTCGGAGAGGGTCCTCTCCTGGACCTTCCCGAACACATCCTTGGAGGCCTCTATCGGGAACTCCGCGTCGCACTTCGCGCACCTGACCTTGGGGCAGCCGCGCGATGCCTCGGAGCATCCCTGGCAGGCGAAGGTCCTGGCGTAGACCAGCGAGAACTCGAACCCGCAGTACGGGCACACCAGCGACTTCCTCACGGACGCCGTGGTGTTGTTCGAGAACCCGTAGGATCTCATCACGTCGAAGTACGTGCTCATCCCCTGGCCCCCTCGCTCACATCCTGCCGTACTGGTGGGTCGCGTCCATGACGGCCTGCACGTTCTCGAGCTTGGTCTCGAGGTCGGGCGGGACCTCGCATCCGGACGAGATGCAGTACCTGGAGTTCAGGCCCTTCTTGCACAGTGCGGTCTTGGCCTCCTGGCAGAGGTCCTTCGTCGTGGCGGTGATCTGCTCGACGGATCCCCTGATGAAGAGCTGCGGGTCGATATTGCCCATGACCAGGCACTTGTCGCAGTATCCCTTCTCGATGGTCTCGGTCGCTGTGGGGCTTCCGGGGATCAGCGGGTAGTAGGCCATGGAGTACATGTCCACTCCGAACTGCTTGATCTGGGTGTCCAGGTGGGGCAGGTCGGCGCAGTTGTGGATTCCGAGCCCGATGCCGGTCGCGCGGGTGGCCTCGTTGCAGGCCTTGGCGTACTTGTCGCCCTCGAACTCGCCGTACTCGGGGTCTCCGAGGCAGGAGTAGTTGGCCCACAGGTAGTCCCAGCACATTCCCTCGACACCGGCCTCCGCCATCTTCTGGACGCCGGCGGTGCACAGCTTGGTGGTCTCGGAGAGCGCCTTGTGGACGGGTGCGGGGTCGGTGAACATGTCCATGAACACCTGCTCCGCTCCTCCGGCCTGGGTCAGCGTGAGGAGGGGTCCCTCCATGAACGCGATGTGGAACGACTTGCCCTTGATCTTCGGGGCGAGGAGCCTGTTCATCTCGATGAGCTTCCCGATGCGTCCCTGGGTGACATCCGGGCACTGGATCTTCTCGTAGTCCTCCATGCTGTGGATGATGTGGCCGTCGACGAACGGGGTGTTCTCGGTGTCCATCCTGACGTGGGCGCCCAGGTCGGCCGCGGTGATCGACAGGTCGATCAGGGTGACGGTGAAGGGCAGCTTCCACTGCTCGACTCCCTTGGTGAAGGACTCGGCGGCGAGCTTCGGGTCGCTGGCCCAGTCCTTGTACGTGACCTTCTGGGGCATGAGCCTCCTGCAGAGTCCGAGGGCGAGGGGCGAAGCTGCCAGCTCGTCGACGGGCTCGTTCTGGATCGAGGCGATTGCCCTCTCGTACGGTGTCATCTCCTTCATTTCACATCGCCTTCAGCCAGTTGACGCAGTCCTGCGCGTTGTTGTCCCTGTGGTCGGCTCCGATCTCCTCCGCGAACGAGGGGGACGTGGGGGGTCCGCCGATGGTGACGGTGCAGCTTCCGCGGGATCCGTTCTCCTTCATCAGGTTGATCACCTCGGGCATCCTGTCCATGGTCGGCGTCATGAGGGTCGACATGCACAGCACGTCGAGTCCGTCCTTGGCGGCAGCGGCGATGGTCGCGGGGGGCACGTCCTTGCCGAGGTCGTTGACGACGAATCCGCCGGCGGTCAGCATGGTCTTGACGATGTTCTTGCCGATGTCGTGGACATCTCCCTCGACGACGACGGTGGCGGCCTTCTTGGAGTTCGCCAGGTCGTCCTTGGGGATCGCGGGGATCAGGATGTCGAGTCCCGCGTACAGGCACTTGGAAGAGACGAGGACCTGGGGCAGGTACACCTGGTGGGCCGCGTATCTCTCGCCCACGACGGACATGCCCTTCACGAGTCCCTCGTTGATGGCCTCGACGGGGTTGACTCCCTCGGCGAGCGCCTTCTCAGCTGACGTCTTTGCGAGGTCCGCCTTGCAGTTGATGACCGCGTTGGCGAGATCCTCAAGAATCTGTTCCTTGCTCATGGTTTAATTCCTCCTTTTTAGCGTTTGATTAGGGTTTGTAGTATCATCTTCGTAGACCATATTTAACCGAGGTCGATGGATGGATAATGTATCCTGGGTTCACAATCTAATTACAAAAATTTTGGTTGGTGAGTATTTAAAGAAACCCGTATTTTTAGCGCTGTTAAGAAAAAATATGAAGGAAATTAGTTAATTAAAACGCGTCCGATTCGAGGCCCGAAAAAGCCAGTTTCAGCCACTGATATTTAAATTTTTTCTATATAAAATATCAAAAATCATTCATACGGGTCTAAAATCCATAGAATAATGTCATACCGGGGTAGGGTAGTCCTTTCTAGGAACGGCCCTGCCGCTTCCAATAAATCGGTTGGTGGGGAGGGCCGCGGGATCCAGTCCGTCCCCCGACTATCGCCTTCCGGAACCCCTTCCCGGGGGGATTGCGGGGCCGGCGGGGCCTCCCGGGGCCCGCGCCGCGCCGTCCGGGGCATTTTCGGCATTCCTTTTTGTGATAAGCCCTGTAGGGGGAGGTCCCCCTCGGGGCGGTCGGCACCATTATCATAGCGTCGGGCGTTGACGTATCAGCAGGCCCGAGCCTCGGACGGTCGATAAGATGTACAACATGCTCCTCGTCAGCGCGGACGCCGGTTTCACCACGCTCTCGCTGAAGTTCATCCCCCATTTCGAATCCGCTATCAACGTGATCCCGGTGAAGTCCACCAGGAAGGCCATGGAGGCGATGGAGACGGAGGCCGTCGACGTCATCCTCCTGGACCATTCCGAGGGGACCGACATAAGGGACATGATCAAGCTGATGGACCGCGCCGGCAGGCTGGAGCCCCTGGTGCTCGTCTCCAAGGAGATAGACAAGGATACCCTCGGCATCGCCATCAACGCGGGGGTCACCGGCTATGTGGACCGCGGTGCCGCCGACCCGATGGACTACTTCAGGGAGATCTGCCACCATTCCGTGATCGCATCGGAGCGCTCCAGGTCCAAGGCCGACCGCGCCGTCAACGAGAAGCGCCTGGAGGCGCTGATCGAGGTGGCCAAGATGTCCAGCCACGACCTGTCCGACATCATCAACTACTCTCTGGAGACCGCCGTCAGGCTCACCAGGAGCGAGGCGGGCTTCGTGGCCAGCTACGACAGGGACCGCAGGATGCTCAGGATGCTGGCCTGGTCGAAGGGCGCCATGAAGCGCTGCGACATGACCAACTACCCGGTGGAGTTCCAGCTGGACACCACCGGCGTCTGGGGGGACCCGATACGCAACGGGAAGCCCGTCATTATCAACGACTACGAGGGCGACCGCAGGCTGCTGAAGAAGGGCACGCCGGAGGGCCACATGCGCCTCAAGAGGCTGCTGCTGATCCCTATATTCTCGTCGGAGGGGGCCATCATGGGCACCGCCGGTGTCGGGAACAAGGCGGACGAGTACACCAGCTCCGACGAGAGGCAGCTGTCCCTCTTCATGGGCGAGGTCTTCGCCACCTTCGCCAAGCGCGAGAGCATGCTGAAGGCCACCGCCCCGGCGCAGGTTGTTCGCGAGCTCACCGACGTGGGGCCGATCGGCCTCGCGTTCATCACGACGGACATGGACCTGGCGTTCACCAACCGCATGGGCCTGAAGATCCTGGGGATCGAGGAGGGCACCGAGCTGCCGGTGAAGATCGACGACGTGATGAACCACCACGTCCAGGTGGTCACCGACCTGGTCAACCGCCTCCGCTCCCACGGCGGCATGACGGTGAAGGGCGCCCTCGCCGCCAGGATCGGGGGCAGGGAGAGGAACTACTCGCTGGCGGTCTACAGCACCCAGGGCAAGGAGGGGATGCACCCCGGGTTCACCGTGATCATGGACGACATCACCGACCTCAAGAGCCTGGACCGCTCCACCTCCGCGATGAAGGAGCACGTCTCCATACTGGAGGGCCCGGTCCTCGACAGCCTGTTGGACGCCCGTCCCGCGCTGGTCGTGGGCGCCGCCTCCCAGGGCCCGGACGCCTCCGGCGCCGTCGCGAGGCTCAACGAGACGATCAACTTCATGTCCGACTACAAGAACGTGGGCATGATGCAGCCCATCTGGATCGACCTGGAGGACGCCATAAGGTCCGCCAGGAACACCACGCTCTCGGCGGACGTCAAGGTGGGCATCCGCACCAACGGGATCAAGGTCCTGGCGGACCCCGCGTTCCCGTCGGTGTTCCGCCAGCTGTTCTCGAACTCGGTGACGCACGGGGACTACGTGACGGAGATATCCATCAGGTGCAGCATCCAGGATGGGGGCCTCACGATCATCTACGAGGACAACGGCTCGGGCATCGACCCCGAGATCAAACCGAGGATCTTCGACCTGGTCTACGACGGCCGGTTCGGGATGTTCCTAATCTACAATATAGTGTCCGTGTCGGGATTCACCGTGAAGTGCGCCGACCGCCCGAGGGGCGCTGCGTTCGAGATATCGGTCCCGGCCTCGAAGTACTCCCTCGGATGATCCAAGAAGGGGGCGGTACCGGCCGGGGAAGCGCCCGGCCGGCCGCGAGAATAGGAGGGAACTAAGGGGTTTGTGCGAACCTCAGCGCTTCTCCGAGGAGACGCCGAGGTTCCTGTTGCGGGTCGTGAGGAACGACCCCATGTGGTCCGCGAGGGTCCTCTCCTGGACCCTGCCGACCACGTCTGTGGAGGACTGGAGGGGGAACTCCGCATCGCACCTCGCGCACCTGACCTTCGGGCAGCCGCGGGAGGCCTCGGAGCATCCCTGGCAGGCGAAGGCCCTCGCGTAGACCAGCGAGAACTCGAACCCGCACCGGGGGCAGGTGAGGGACTTCCTCACCGACGCGGTGGAGTTGTTCGAGAACCCGTAGGACCTCATCACGTCGAAGTACGTGCTCATCCCCGCTCACCTCAGTACTCCATCTTCCCGTACTGGTGCGTCGCGTCCATGACGGCCTGGACGTTCTCCATCCTGGTCTCGAGGTCGGGCGGGACCTCGCATCCGGAGGCGATGCCGAAGTGCGAGTTCAGTCCCCTCTTGCACAGGGCGGTCTTGACCTCCTGGCAGAGGTTCTTGGTCTCCTCGGCGGTCTTCTCGGCCGTGGCCCTCATGAAGAGCTGCGGGTCGAGGTTACCGAAGATGGTGCAGTTGTCCGCGTAGCCGTCCTCGATGACCTTGGTGGCCGTGGGGCACTCGGGGACCAGGGGGTAGTAGGCGAGCGAGTAGACGTCGACGCCGAACTTCTTGATCTGGGTCTCCAGGTGGGGTATGTCCGAGCAGTTGTGGATGCCGAGTCCGAGGCCGGCCTTGCGGGTGGCCTCGTTGGTCTGCTTGGCGTACTTGTCGCCCTCGAACTCGCCGTACTCGGCGTCTCCCAGGACGGAGTAGTTGCCCCAGAGGTAGTCCCAGCACATGCCGTCGACCCCGGTCTCCCCGATGGCCTCAACGGCCTCGACGCACATCCTGGTGGTCTGGTCGAGGGCCTTGTGGATGGGCGCGGGCTCGGTGAACATGTCCATGAAGAGCTGCTCTGCCCCGGCGGACTGCGACAGGGTGAGGAGGGGCCCCTCGAGGAACGCGATGAGGAAGCTCTTGCCCTTCAGCTTCTCGGCGACGATCTTGTTCATGCCGATGAGCTGCCCGGTGCGGCCCTTGGTGATGTCGGGGCACTGGATCTTCTCGTAGTCCTCCAGGCTGTGGATGATGTGGCCGTCCACGAAGGGGGTGTTCTCGGTGTCCATCCTCACGTGGGCGCCCAGGTCGTGGGCGGTGACGGACAGGTCCTCCAGCGTCACGGTGAACGGGAACTTGTAGGTGTTGAAGCCCTCCACGAACGCCTGGGCGCACAGGTTGGAGTCGGAAGCCCACTCCTTGTACGTGACGTTGCCGGGGAGGAGCCTCCTGCACACTCCGCATGCCAGGGGGTATGCGGGGAGCTCGTCGACCTGCTCGTTGTTGAGCGTGGCGACGGCCCTCTCGAAGGGTGTCATCTCCTTCATCTCACATCGCCTTCAGCCAGTTGACGCAGTCCTGCGCGTTGTTGTCCCTGTGGTCGGCGCCGATCTCGGTGGCGAAGTTGGGGGACGTGGGGGGTCCGCCGATGGTGACGGTGCAGCTGCTGCGGGTGCCGTTCTCCTTCAGCAGGTCGATGATCTCCGGCATCCTGTCCATGGTGGGGGTCATGAGGGTCGACATGCACAGCACGTCGATCCCGGCCTCCTGGACCTTGGCCGCGACGTCGGCGGACGGGACGTCCTTCCCGAGGTCGGTGACGACGAAGCCGCCGGCGGTCAGCATGGTCTTGACGATGTTCTTGCCGATGTCGTGTACATCTCCCTCGACGACGACGGTGGCGGCCTTCTTGGAGTTGGCCAGGTCGTCCTTGGGGATGGCCGGGATCAGGATGTCGAGTCCGGCGTAGAGGCACTTCGAGGACACCAGGACCTGGGGCAGGTACACCTGGTGGGCGGCGTATCTCTCGCCGACGACGGACATTCCCTTCACGAGTCCCTCGTTGATGGCCTCGACGGGGTTGACTCCCTCGGCGAGTGCCTGTTCCGCTGCAGCCTTGGCCTGGTCCGCCTTGCAGTTGATGACCGCGTTGGCGAGATCCTCAAGAATCTGTTCCTTACTTATTCGTTTTCCTCCTTTTGGGGTGATTGATTCATCCACGTTGTTTGTATTTAACAGGAATATATGGATGGATGTAAAATCCAATTATTATTGTATCTGCTACCAAAACTAGAGTAGTTTAGTATTTAAAGCAATCAACCAAAAGGACGGATTGTTCAATTTGTTAGAGGTTTAGTGGTTACGAAAATCCGAAAAATCGGATTTGTCAAGATGCAACCTTTTGAAGTTAATATATAAATATATTTTATAGAGGGTTGGTAGGATTCTGTCGATTGTTTTTTATCTGGTTGGAGAAGGGGAAGGGGCGGAGGGGTCCGCATCGGCGTCCGTCCCCGTTCCTTCCCGGCTCCCGGGGGATCGGGAGGAGCTTCCGCACGGATGCCGCGTCCGCATAGATCCTCCCCGTGTTCCGCGGCAGGGGTCGGTGAGGGGATGTTCCGGAGCCGGGGGTCCCGGTCAATTCTCTATTTTACTAAGACAAATAGTATAATGGGGCCCGACAGCCGATATTCCGATAGCGATACGATTGCATCGAATATTGTAATAGGAATATCAAAAATGCCGTGACGGTCCAGTGCCAGACACTTTACCTGATGTCGGTCAGGCAAGGTGTTTCGGGGAAATGGTTTCAAAGGGTTTAGGAGGAAATCAGCCTTGGTTGCGGGCGTTCTTCTCCATGATCCGTATCACTCTCCTTTTCTCGGGCCGCGGATCCGGGGCGGGGTCTCGTCCCCCGCCCCTCGTCCGCGCGTCCCGGCGTTCGCAGGTCTCCAAGCGGTTTTCTCGTCGTTTTTCCTGGGATTTAGTACATTTCTCTTCCTCCTTCGGGTCTTTTTTATCGGAATCAGGCTGCATGCCTCATATCGAGGCTCCGTTGTCCGGATCCATTCTACACATTTCTGATAGGAAAACTATGATAGAGTATATAACTATTTTTGAAAGAAATATTCCATAAAGAATACACGATACGGGAAACCGTCCGAAAACGACAGAAAACCGCCATGATTCGCGTGAAACCATGGTCCGGCTGGCTTTCCCGGACGCGTCAACACGGAGGGATTCATCCAACAATCAGGGGTTGTTGTTACCACTCCGTCTGGTATCGACATCCCCCTTTAAGGTCGGTCAGCCCTTTCCGAGACTCATGAGATGCACCTACTGTGGAGGCGAGATTTCGACTCTGTATCCGTTCTCCATGTGCCCCTCCTGCGGGCAGCCTCTCAGCGGCGCGATGCCGTCAGAGCACTAAACCGATGGCCACGGGATGAACCGCCCTCTGGGGAGAGTCGGCGGCGACCCAACCTTTTTTCCTTCCACCTCCGTTTTCCGCACCGTCATGAGGTCGCTCGAGATCCGCCCGGGTGTGCGCATCACCAACGACAAGTGCCTCGTCCTAGACGAGGGGCCCACCGTCGTCATAGGGGACCTGCACCTGGGGTACGAGCGCGCCCTCGAGCAGGACGGCCTGTACCTTCCGAGGCTCAACACCGGCTCGATCCGCGACGCCCTCAACGACATAATGTCACGCTACGAGCCCGAGAGGGTCGTCCTGCTCGGCGATGTCAAGCACGACTTCCGCCGCGCCGGCCGCGAGGAGCGGGAGCAGGTGCGCGGAATAATCGGCCTCGTCACTGAGGACGCCCAGGTCGTGGTGGTCAAGGGCAACCACGACAACTACATCCAGAACATCATCTCCGACATGGGGGTGCTGGCCGTGGACCACGTGGACGTCATGGGCTACCGCCTGGAGCACGGACACGAGGACTCCGGCGTGCGCCCCGTGATCATCGGCCACGAGCACCCGTCAGTCAGGATCCCGGGGGCGGTCGGCGGCGGGATGAAGATACAGTGCTTCGTGCACGCCGAGAGGGACGGCGTCATAGTCATCCCGCCCTTCAGCCCCTTCTCCTCCGGGAACGACCTCGTCCTCGACGAGGGCTGCGTCATGGCCCCGGCGCTCAAGGCGAGCGACTACGCCGACGCGGAGATCTACGGCGTCACGGACATGGGCCTCATGGACCTCGGGACCCTCCGCACCCTGTCCGACGTGAGGGTCCGACGGCCCTCCGGGATTGGAACATACATCCAGATTGGACAAAAAAACCGCTGGCTTTGCCTCTCTTGGATTCGGGGCGGTTACTCGTGCCGACTCCGGTCCGCTTCTTTTAATAAGGAAGAAGGTCTATCCGCCCACAGGAGAACTTATCATGACAATGACTCCTAGAGAGAGAGTGCTCGCAGCAATGAAACAGGAATCCCTGGACAGGCCCCCCGTGGCCATCTTCACCCAGTCCGCCA
>JAUNXZ010000157.1 GCA_030539515.1 Thermoplasmata archaeon | reverse complement strand
TGGGCAAGTACACCGCCCTGGCGGACTCGTACCTCTCCCACCTGGAGGCGTTCACCCACGCGGGAGCCTCGCTCGAATGCAAGGTCAGGATAAGGTTCGTGGACTCCGACGAGCTCACCTCGAAGGACCCCGCAGTGGTCCTCGGAGGAGTGCACGGGGTCATCGTCCCCGGAGGCTTCGGGATACGCGGAGTGGAGGGGAAGATCGCCGCCGCGAGGTACGCCAGGGAGAACGGCATCCCGTTCCTCGGCGTGTGCCTGGGATTCCAGGTCGCGACCATCGAGATCGCCAGGGATGTCCTGGGGCTCGAGGGCGCCAGCAGCACCGAGTTCAACCCCGAGACCAAGTATCCCGTCATCTGCATGATGAACGAGCAGAAGGGCATCATGGACATGGGAGCCACCATGCGCCTGGGCGCCCAGGACGTGCTCATCCAGAAGGACACCGAGGCGTACAGGCTCTACGGCGCCGAGAAGGTCTCCGAGAGGCACAGGCACAGGTACGAGGTCAACCCCGAGTACATCCCCAGGTTCGAGGAGGCCGGATGGAGGTTCACCGGCAGGGCCGAGTGCGGCACCAGGATGGAGATCGGCGAGCTGTCGGGACACCCGTTCTTCGTCGCTTCGCAGTTCCACCCGGAGTTCAAGTCCAAGCCCATGCGCCCGACCCCCCTGCACAGGGGCCTCGTCGAGGCCGCGATAAACTACAGGGAATCCCTCTGAAGGGGGCTTTCGGAGGGGGCTCCGCCCCCTCCTCTCACATCATTTTTCCGTATTCTCGTTGCATCGGTCGTGCGGTTTAAGTACGACTACATCCAGTGCCATCGATTCATATGAACAACAAAACGCTCGCCGGCATCGCGGTGGTCGTTGTTGTCGTGATCGTCGTGGCTGCGGCCGCCGTCATGATGAACAACAACAATAACAACGACCAGCCTGCGACCACCGGCAACACATACTACCCGAACGGAGCAAGCGGGTCCGCCCAGACCCTCGTCAACTCCGAGGCTCCGAACAGCCTGTTCACGTACTCCGGACACAACTTCGTCTGCTGGAACACCTCCGCCGACGGACTCGGAACCAGCTACAACCCCGGGGACACGCTCCCCAGCACGTCCGGGATGAGCCTCTACGCGATCTGGACCACCGGATCGTACGGAATCGACTACTACAGCGTCGGATCCACCGATGACATCGAGTACACGCTCAACGGCAGCACCCTCGGCAGGTCCTCGGGAGTCAACGCCGGAACCAACACCATCACGGTCACCAGCGCCAGCTACACGCTGTCCCTGTCCGGCAACACGTTCACCTACACGAACAGCCACGGATACACCATCGCCATCACCGTGACCCTCTCCGAGAACGTCTCCGGAGTCTCGTACTCCATGGTCAACGGCGTCGCTACCGTGACGTTCACCGCGACCGGCGACATCGGGATCTCCATCTCGGCCGCCCGCGCCTGAACCCTTCAACGGCGGTCCCCTCCGGGGGCCGCCCCCTTACAATGTTCTGGATCCGGCTCCCCTCGGGGACCCGGACGTTTTGTACCGAAAACCCGGGCCGGAGGCCCGGTAAATGGTTTCGACGGCGGATGCCGTCAGTGGTGCCTGGTGTAGACGAACGCGCCGACCGCGATGACCGCTATCACGACAACGGCGATCGCCGCGTACATCAGGAGGTTGGACGAGGACTCAGACGGGGCCTCGTATCCGACGACCCACTTGGAGAAGTGGGAGGTCTGGAAGGTCACGGTGCCCGCATCCGCGTCGTAGGTGCAGTCGTAGCTCTCCTTGGTGCCGTCGTCCGCCATGTACCACACGCGGACTCCAGAGGCCGTCTGGCCCTCGGACAGGGCGTAGCGCAGGGTGACGGTCGCGGTGCCCCCCAGCTGGTGGGTGGTCTGCCCTCCGACCGTGAGCGTCAGCTCGTAGACGGAGGATCCGGAGGAGGCTGCCTTCTGCGCGTCGGTGAGGTCGGACTCGGAGGCGGCGGTGACGGTGATGGTCACGTCCCCGGTGGAGGCGGCCTTCACGGAGCCGCTGTCCAGCGCGACCCTGCCGGTGGATGTCTCCACGGTGACGGTGGCGCCCGCATCGGCCAGCATTCCGACGGCGTCGGAGGCGAGCGAGAGCGTGGAGGAAGTCGTCGACGAGGATGACGACTCGGCGAGGATGGTGACGTTGGGCGTCACATCCTGGCCGAGCTGCTCCAGGACAGCCTCGATCTGCTCGGTCGCGACCTCGAAGGACTCGTCGCTGACCGTGGACGACGCCGCGGATCCGCTGGTGGCGGTGTCCGCCGGGATCACGATGTCGAGCGTTGCCGACGAGGTCCCCGTGGTCGCGGTCGTGGTGACTCCGGTTCCGGCGTCCTCGGCCTTGATCGTCGTGGACGTGGACGTCACGGCTCCGGAGGAGTCGGTCTTCGTGGTGGTCTCGTACTCGACCTC
>JAUNXZ010000156.1 GCA_030539515.1 Thermoplasmata archaeon | reverse complement strand
CTGCAGGATCTTCTTCAAGCTGGTCCCGAAGCAACGGTTGTAAGCCCGTTTCCCTATCCGGACCCATGGACATGGACAGGTTCATGAGCGAGTCGGTGCAGGACAGGTTCGATACCGACGGGCCTGTGGAGCTGGGCAATGCCATATTGGTGGACGATGGCAACGGAGACGTTTTTCAGATGATCCCCGGCCTAAGGAAGATATGGCGCTTCACGGTTGCCCGCAATCCCGCAACTCTGGCCTTGCGCGGGGAGATCGAGTGCGATCTGAACCATGTGCCTGCAGAGGGCTCATCATCTCCTGCGCGTCAATTGGGGTCCTTCCCGCGGAGAATCTACACTCTACGTCTGTTCACAGACAGGGGTCCCTGCCATGTGGTGTTCAGCAACATGCTGTGCATAGAGATGAGGAACAGGACCTACCTCCATATGGACATAGCATCTTTGGAAATCGGCTGGAGCAACCATGGCGGCACAGCCCTGAGGGAGTTCTACCGCAACGCGCCCGCGGTACACGTGGAAGGGAAGCACGTCCTGAGTTACACCGTCTCGTTGAGAGAGCGCTTCCACCATAGCGTGGCGGATGACCGCATCTATTCGCACGTCTCGGTCTGTCCGGGCGGCATCATTCATGCGGATGGGCGTGACATCGAGTTCTGCATACCGGAGGACGGATGTCTGACTGTGTACTACAGGGGCGGAGCGGATGCGGACCTCCGGCGCAGGGTGTCGGAGTTACTCTCCTTCCTGTGGGGGCGCAGACTTCTAAAGGTGGGCGAGCAGAGGGAGGAAACAGGGGAGATTCTGTCTGTCTCCATCAGCCCCGATGATGCCCAGAGGGCACTGGGGCAGGACACGGTGATGCCCATCGAGCATCCGACGCCGGACGGGTGTCCGAGCATACGCCCGGCAGTCACTACGAAAACTCAGGAGCTCATAGACGGCTTCCTGGAGGCCTACGGCCGGTACAACCTCGGCTACGTCATGGGGCTGTACTTCGACGCCACTCTGCAGCCGCCCGAGGCCGCCATCGTCCGCTACCAGCAGGTCGTCGAGGCTCTCGTGGATGTGCATTTCAACGATCCCAAGGCGGAGATGATCCCGCCCGCCGAGGTCGACAGGATCTTCGGCGAA
The DNA here is from genome assembly GCA_030539515.1 of Thermoplasmata archaeon. Lineage (GTDB taxonomy): Archaea > Thermoplasmatota > Thermoplasmata > Methanomassiliicoccales > Methanomethylophilaceae > Methanoprimaticola. The sequence continues at coordinate 1,359 of JAUNXZ010000156.1, read as the reverse complement.
CAGATAACGGGGCTCAGGAGGACGCTCGACCGCGAGTTCCCCGATTCGGCGGAATCCATCGAGTTGGGGATCCGCCGTGCATTCATAGGGAGCGTCAACGGGCGCAGGAACAGGTTCAACGAGGATCTAGGGATAGGGAAGCCGCCCGGCATCAAAACCCATACGAAACGTCTCAACGACCTCAAGCACGGACGGACCGTAACGCACGAGGAGGCGTTGGAGACGGTCCTGTTCTACAGGACCTACTGCAACAGGATCCTCCTGTCGATCATGGGCGAGAAGGAGTACCGCGACCTCTCGGCACTGAAGGACACTTGGGATGAGCAGCTCTGGTGAGCGCACCGCCGCCGTCAGGGACCCATGGGGGCCTGATACGGGACTTTACCATCCATCGCCCGCAGGCACTAAGGGCCACCCAACGGCAACCGGCACTACAGGTCTTATCTGGATGTCCTGCGGCCCGTGTCGGGTGATGCAGGGTCCATCGCCTGCGGGTGCTAATGGCCGCCATAGGCGACCTCCCCCGCAGGTCTTATGAGGACGATTCTGCAATGATTTGGATATACATAAACCTGTCTGTGGCTGTCGAGAGCCGAGTTTCGTGGCAGGATCTACCGGAATCCGAGCTCAGAACCGAGGGGGGTCTGATTCCGAGGACACTCAATCGACCCTAAATCGACTGTTTTGATGGGGGTCTGTATTCGCGATTTTTGGCACAACGCCGGAAACGATTGAATCGGAAGCCAGATAGAAGGAATGGCGTGGAGGGAGGGATTCGAACCCCCGGGTCACTCAGTGACATCAGATTAGCAGTCTGACGCCTTACCAGGCTGGGCCACCTCCACTTATGTAGTCCCCACATTCGCATTTCACTCTTAAACCTTGGGGCAGGACGCTCGTACGTGCGCACGCGCCCGCATTATAGGTATGATTAGAATAACATCTATAGGAGATCGGGAGGGCCCGCGGGCCCCCCTCCGGAGGCGGATCCCCCGCAGGGAGGCGACCTCCCCCGGGCGCAGCCCGGGCTCGAATCCCATCGCCCGCCGACACCCCCGTGCGGCGCCGCCGGCGCCGGCGGAACGCCGGCCGGCGGAGCCGGCAGATCACCGGAACCCCCGCCCCGGAGCGAGGTTTATATATGCACCTCGCCGATAGGGTTCATCAGAGGCGTTTCGGGGCCCGTTCCGCGGACTCCGGAGCCCTATGGAAACTCCCGATGTAGAAAAGTATATATACAAGGGGGAAGTACAGGGATTTGCGCGAGGCGCGGAGAGCCCCCAACAAGAGGGGGTTCATCCGAACAAGTCGCGAGTGGATGTCGGTTGTTCCGGGCCTGAAACACAAGGCTTATATACA
>JAUNXZ010000035.1 GCA_030539515.1 Thermoplasmata archaeon | reverse complement strand
CGTATCCATTGGTTATCCCTCCATTGCTGGGGTCCCTGCGGGGACTCCCCGCGGGATCTTGCCGAAATCGTTTGGAAAGGGCCGGGCCCCGTACCCGGCATGTTTGAGCGTCATGCGACGATCACCCCCTGGTCCACCGGGACCAGGTCGGCGACCACGATCAGGCAGAGGGTGAGTTCCCCGGACGCGACGATGACTATTCCTCCGGTCACCGCCGCATCCATAGTCAGCGTCCCTCCCGAGACGGTGACTGTCACCCCCTCCGCCGTGTAGGTGCCGTCAGGCACCCCCGTCCCCGAGACGGAGATGCCCGCGGCGAACCCGGAGGCCGTGCCCACGACGTAAATCGTGTCGTCCTCCGGCTCCTCGTCCTCCAGCACGGCGACCGCGTGCAGGTAGAGGACGTTCGACGAGTCCGCCAGATCGAACACGTCGAGGGTCAGCGCCGTCTCCTTCAGGACCGTGATGAGGGACGTCGCGGAGGAGCTCCTCCCGGCGATCCACACCTGGTAGTCCCCGGACATCGGAGTCTGCGCGCCCGCGACGTAGGCGTACTTGGTCCCGTCCAGCACGCTCCACGAGGTCGTGTCACCCTCCGCGGTCTCCAGCGCGTTCCCGCTCGCGTCGTAGTACTGGAGCGTGTAGCGGGTCAGCGTCAGCGTCACGTCGAAGGACATCGACGTTGCGCCCGTCTGCATGGTGACCGTCCCGGTGCCTCCGGAGAAGCCGTCCAGCGCCGCGACCGCGGTGTAGACGAATCCCGGGCTGCCGTAGGCCGCGGTGAATGACGCCTCGTATGTGTAGCCATCCGAGGACCACGCGTACGACACGGATGTCTGCACCGTGGTGGACGACTGCCCGTACGACACCGTCAGGGCCGAAATCAGGCCGGTCTCCTCATCCAAGACCTTGGACAGCTGGCTCTTCGTGAGTGCCGTCGTCCCGTCCATGAACGATATGCTCACGGTCACGGACATGGTCGACTGCGTGAGGCTGCCGAACACCACGTGCGCGGTTCCGAGCACCGTGTACGTGCCTGCGGACGACCCCGTCTGGGAGACGCCCGACGGCGAGTACCCCGTGGGATAGACGTAGCCCGCGGACGGCGTCACGACCAGCTCGTATCCGTTGAACAGGACCGCGGTCGCGCCCGAGGTGTACGTCACATCGGCGACATCGCCGCTGTATCCGGGCACGGCGACCGGGGTGGCGGTCACGCTGCTTATGCTGCCATCCGTCGGGAGGTCCAGGTCGACCGCGCGGTACAGCGCGACGGTGATCGTCACGTCGGATCCAACGGTCACGGACGGCAGCGTCGAACCGACGGTTGCCCTCCCGTATATGCCCGTGGTCTGCAGGGCATCGCCCGACCCGGTGTCGACCCATACCGCCCAGTACCACGTGTAGGACGAGGAATCGAGCGATGCGGACAGCTCGAGGGTCCCGTCGGACATGATGAACGACCCCGTCTGGGACGAGGACCCGGAGTACTCCGCTGTCCACTCCCCGTAGGAGAGGGTCAGCGTCTGCCCCGAGTCGAGCGCATCCGAGTAGTATGTGCTGTTCTTCCCGACGAACACCACCGTCACCGTGTTGGCCTCTTCGACCGTCATCTCGACGGAGAGGGTCCCCACCTTGTTCGCCCCGGCGTAGGGAACGGTGAACGACGCGGTGGTGTAGTCCGTGACGGACACCGTGAGGTTCCCGCTGGTGGTCGTCCCGTCGGTGCTGTACGTTCCGGATGCGTCGGTCACGCGCCAGTCGCCCGACACGGATACAGACACGGCCTGCCTGTAGGCCACCGTGTAGGTGATCGTCATCACATCTCCGATCGTCGTGGCCGTGAACTCCACGGAGCTTCCGTCGACCGTCAGGGTGACGTTGCTGTCATCTATCCCACCATCTATCTCGAGGGTCATGGTGTACTCGTTCGGCGACAGGCTCATGCTGAACGTCACCTCGGAGTACACCGCATCCGAGAACGACCTCCCGTTGCTCCCGGTCCACGTATCGCTCGTCAGATGGTAGCCGGGCGGCGACTCCCCGTCCCAGATGGCGATCCTGCCGTCCCCCGTATCCTTCTCGGTGAGGTCCAGGTAGTAGTCCTGGAGGACCGTCCCCGGCGCGACGTACACCACCTGCGGATTGAGCGAGACCCCTCCGGACCCGGTGAACGTGACCTTGATGCCGAAGCAGGCGAACAGCTGGTAGCTGTCCTTGCACTCGGAGGTCGTGTCGTACAGGCTCAGGGAGAGGTTGTCCAGGTAGTACCCCTGCAGGTTGTCCGCGTAGGAGAACGTCTGCCCGTCTACCGTGACGTCGTCTATGTCCTCGACGAGGGCGTCGAGCGCCTCGAGGATGGTGCCCTCGACGGCATCGGACTCGGACACCGTCGGATTCTCACTGTAGTCTATGATCGCGTAGAGCAGCGTGTCCTCCGACAGCACCGCCCCGTAGTCCACCGGCAGGGCGGAGTACCACCCGTCCGAGATCGTTTCCGCGTCCTTATCCGGGCTGAACGTCGTGAGATTCGACCAGACCTCCTCGGTGACCCATGCTAGCGCGTACACGGACGCGGACTCGCCGGCGGACGTCTGCATGACGTACACGGCCATGTAGACCTTCGTCTCGGCCTCGGTCACGGCCACGTACTGCAGGTACAGGTTCACCGGGACGTTCTCCTGGAAGTTGATGATGATGTGGTAGAGCGTACCTTCATCGGAGGAGGATGATCCGTCGTACGGGGTCGCCCAGACGTAGATCTGGATTCCGTCCTGCATGGACGCGTCCCCCGAATACACCATGGCCAGGGCGGTGGCCTTCTGGCCTCCGGCGCCCAGGTACAGCATGCCGGACGGCGCGGTCTTGTAGAACGTCTCGTAGGACAGCGTGTACGACGAGGTGTACGTCATCTCGGCCCAGCTGCCGTTGTTGTTCAGGCTGGTCGTGTCCGAGTAGAACAGGAGCTCGGCATCATCCGTCAGCTCCTCGTATGTGCTGCCGTCCGCGGACCCGTAGATGTAGTACTTCATCAGGGTCCCCACGTTGGGCAGCGCGATATACGCGGTCCCGGTGTAGGCCTTGGTGCCTGTCATCGTCCTGCGGGTGACGATGGTAGTCTGCAGGTCCTCGTGGTCCATGGTGGAATGGGACTTGGGACCTGCGTAGATGGACACCTCCACGTCAACCATGTTGATGGGCACGTATCCATTCTCAGTGTCGGAGATCTGGTACGATAAGATCTCTACCAGGTGCAGCGTGATCGTTCCGAGGTCGCCCTCGGTCCCCAGGACGTAGAGGTACTCCTCCGTGGACGTTCCGGTCTGGGCCCCGTAGTACGCCGATGAGATGAGCGTCGCGCTTATCGGCAGTATGTATCCGCCCGTGTTCGTGCTGTTGACGTAGTTCTGGAGGAAAACGCGGGACCACGACGTGCTGTCCGCGTCGTAGCTGTGAGTGCTGACGGTGTACGCAGAGTACGTTGTCGTCGACGACCCCCCGATATCGATGTAGCCGCTGCTGGTGGAGGTCGATCCCCCGATGGTCATGCCGACGTACATGCTGACGTCGATGTCGGTCTGAGGGTCGAAATCCGTGTGCGTGTCCTTATCCGTGAATGAATTGAAATCCGACGATGTGGTGAAGTACAGCCCGTCCTGCACGGTCGGGTTGATGCCCGCCCCGATGTACGCGATGGTGCTGCCGGACGTCAGGCGGGGGATCTGGACCTCCACTCCGTCGACCCAATCGTCGGCCTCCCTGAGGGTCAGCGCCTTGCTTATCCCCACGTGCCCCGACTGGTACCACATCTGCGTCCAGACGCCCACGTTGACGGTGGCGGCCTCCTCGGCCCCGTCGTCGACCATGAACCCGGACGTGGAGTCGTCGGTGTAGATCGATCCGCAGGCGAACGCCCCGTAGTAGGTGTCCCCCTCGTCCCTGGACAGCAGCGTGTAGCCGTAGATCATCCCCCTGGCTGCATCGGCCGAGGCCGTCGACGGGGCGGTCTCCGAGTCTGTCCCGTTGTTGTAATCCCCGAGCACGGAGAACATCCTCCCGCTGTGGAGGACGATCTCGTTCCCGGTCAGCCCGGATGTGCTCCTGACGCAGTCGGACTGGGTCGCCAGCGACGACCCGACCATGCTGTAGTAGTTCGTGATCCTCCCCGACTCGGCGTACAGCTCCAGCACGGCGCCGCCGTCGAGGGTCAGCGTCCCGATCCTGTTCAGGGCGTACCTCTCAGAGATGGATGTGTCCCCTCCGTCGGACGACCCGGTGAGCGATATGTGCGATTCCCCGATGGTCAGGTAGTCCGTCCTCTGGATTGAGCTGATGGTGTAGTCCGCATACTGCTCGTACCCGCGTATCTCCACGGTCGAGGTCCCGCCTATGAGACTGAAGTTCCCCTGGCCGTAGATGTCGCCGTATATGCTGATCTTGGGGACGTCGGACTCCTCGTCCGGCGAGGGCATGCGGTAGTAGTCGTCCTCCACTCCGATCTCGATGGTGGCATCGCCCATCAGCAGCTCGCTGCCCTCCGCGTACGGGGTTCCGGAGCTCAGGTTCCCTCCGCCGTAGATGGAGTTGACCCTCAGGTCGGGGCTCTCGTTGTCCTTGAGCGGCACGTCTTCGCCCGACGCGCTGATGGCCGGCGATCCGACGTAGATGTGGCTGTCCATGTAGGATACCCCCTGGAACCCGCCGCCGTAGGTGACCTGCATGACCACCCCGGCCAGGAGGTAGATGGTCGACGTGTAGGAGTCTCCGGACTCGCCGTCGGCGCCCAGCCTGCTCCCGCCGTATATGCTTCCGTTGACGGTGGCCCCGTTGAGGTAAATCGTCCTGTCGCCGTCCATGATGACGGTGGTGGATCCTGTGGTGGCTTCGCTCTCGGTATCCCCTCCGAAACCTCCGCCGTGGACGTCCCCGTGGATGACAGTGTCGTAATCGTCGAGGTAGATCTTGACCTCGCCGGACACCTCGGTACGGCCGTAGGCCCCTCCGCCGAACACCGCGTACTGGTATCCGTTGACGCCGATCTCTGATCCGTCGGCTATGGTGATTGTGATGTTGTCGGCCTTGACGTATCCGGCCCAGTCCTTGAATCCGTCCGCGGTGCTCCCCTCGCCGCCGCCGAACAGGCAGTCGGCCACCTCGGCCGATTTGAGTGTGATGTCCAGCTCGCCGACCTCCAGCTGGGCCGTCCTCCCGCCGCCGTAGATGCTTCCCCTGCCGTTGTCGCCCCATGACGAGGTGGCGGACTCGTAGCCCTCCATGTAGATGGTCAGCGTCCCGTTGACGACCGTCTTGGCGTACTGCTCGTAGGTCGAAGAGTCCGTGACATACGAGTATTCGCTTGCAACGACGTTTCCGCTGTTATCCTCCCATGTCATCCACGGCACGGAGATCAGTTTGACCTCGTTGTCCGCGGCATCCAGGTATATGGCGTACATGGACGGGGCCACCGACGACTCCTCCGACGATCCAGCGAGATCCTCGCTGCCCACGCCCTTCCCTGCACCCAGGACGTCCTGCGCGAGCTGCGCTTTCCCGGTGAGCATGATGTACAGGTCGTCGCACTCCATGTAGGCGACGTTCGATCCATAGGTCAAGCCCGTGATGCCGCTGTATTCGGACAACGCGGCTACGGACTCCCCTCCGCCGTAGACGTGACCATACACCCAGCCGTCTGAGACGACGATGCTCACGGAGTCGGCGTAGACCCTGGAGTTGCCGGTGGAGTTGGTGTAGGCGGAACCGCCCAACATCGTCCCGTCGGCGTTGTGGGTGACCTTATCCACCCCTCCGCGGCCTCCGCCGTAGATGTCTCCGAGGATGCTTCCGCCGGTCATGGTGATGGAGATGCTGTCGATCTCGTAGCCTTCTGCACCGACGTCCCCGCGGTATCCCCCGCCGTATACGTACCCGACCGTTCCGCCCTCTATGTTGACGGAGATGGTGGTACCGGTGCCCCACATCGTCGGGTAATTCGAGTTGTACCATGTGTCATACCCGGCTCCGTACACCGCCGCGACCATCGCCGCGTTGGTGACCGTGACGTTCGAGCTCTTGACAAGGGACTCTTCGCTCAGGTCTTTGATGTTGTTGTTCCCGTCCGTGACGGCCCCGCACACCATGTGCTTGACCGTTGCCTGCCCGGAGACCTCAACGAAGGTGCTGTCGGTCTGCGAATAAGCCCTCCTACCGCCGCCCTGGATGTCCCACACCTCGGATGTACCGGAGATGTAGACGTTGCTTGATACCGTGTAGTTGTTATTGCCGCCGCCGGTGAGGATCGTGGACTCCGTGAGCTCCACCCCGAGTTCGGCGAGCGTGCTGGTCGTCGAGTTGGCCGACGAGATCACGTTCTCCTCATAGGTGTCCCCCGGCATGTACAGGGCCGTGGCGTAGACGTGCGAGCTCGTCACCTCGAAACCCATCGGGCCGGAGCCTCCTCCGCCGCATGACCCGATCACAGTGTCCAGCACGGCGATGTCCTTCATCACGAGGTATGTGGAGCCGATGCTTCCCGAACTGCTGACACAAGAGCCTGCCACGACGTTCTGGTAGACCCCGCTGTGAATGATGACGTATGTGGAGAACTCGAGCTCCGAATCGCTCCCGTAGGGCGTGAACGTCCTAGATTGATCTATCGAACCTGAACCGCTACTCCCGCCGAAGACCTGGAGGTAGTCGTCCATGCCGTCTATGGTCCTGTTGGAGGTGGTCTCGGTCTTCACGCCGGCACCCAGGATCAGCTTGTACCCGTTGGCGAACAGTCCGTATCCGCTTTCATCCCCATGGTTGTTCCCTTCGTTGGGGACGGGCGTTATGTTGATGCTGTCGATGATCAGGTTCCCGTTGAGTGTGACGCTGTTTGAAGTGAAATTCAAACTCCGAGTGCTCAAACTGGGATCATCACAGCGGATCGTGTAGCTGCTCAGGACCTCGTAAAGGCTGCCCACTCCCGTCAGGCAGACGATGTTCGTGTATTCGGTGCCCCCGACGAAGCTGTTTCCGCCGCCGTTGTTGATGGATATACTGTAGTTGGCCAGATACCCCCAGGTGGCGTACACGTGCACGGAGCCGTCGTATGTGGCCGCCTCGATCTCCGATGAGTTCATCACCTCTCCGGGGTCGTGGACATCCGTGTACCCGGTCGGGTTCCCATCCGAATCGAAACCGGTGGCGTACACCCAGCCGGTGAACACGACCGTTCCACTACTGCCGACAGCATAGTCGGAGATCTCGAGCCACTTGGACGTGCCCGACGGCAGCGTCGATGACCCGCCATCCGTGACGCTCCCATGATATCAGACCTGTGGGTTGTACTCAGTGGATATTATCCCGTAGACCGTGGTGGTTACACTGTTCGCATCCGCGTAGGTAAGATCGTTATATGTTGAGCTGAGGGAAATCGACGTGTACTCGGCCGTGTTCCCGTTGATGACCAGCGCAGAGTAGGAGCTGTCGCTGTCATTGGTGATTCCGGTGTGGTACACCACCGTGTGCTCCCCCGTGTCCGCATCCCCCGTCTCGGGTGCCACCACCAAGGTGGATAATAGCGGCACCAGCGCGGATGCGAGCATCAGGGACACGACGAATATCGCGGCAGCGGTACGGAGCTGCCGGATGTCGTGGGAGACCCCCCGACGTGATGAGAAATGCCTTATCAGGGAATCGAAAAGCCCAGGGCTGGAAGTGTGGCGGACATCAGCCGATTCGCCAGAACGCTCTGACGAAACAAGGAAGGTGCAACGGCCGCGGTCCAGCATTAGAAACAGGTTCCGACATGCCAGGTTCCCTCAGCTTCAGGGTAATTCTCAATAGTCATACTTATAATCTATCAACCCGCAGAATATACTACGGATTATAGGCAAATCCGGAGCACCCGTCCCGCACGGCCAGCAGTGATTCCCCGATAAGACGCTAGACAATCCTCCGATGCCCTGCCATAGAGGTCGCCGAGGCCCGTACCGGGCCCGTCACCTCTTTCCGAAAGATGCAGCGCTGACGCACACGCGATGGTTCTTATACATTCCCGACGCGACACGTACCGCCGCCGTGCCGGAGGGCGCGGGGCAGGAGAATACCATGATGGTGGGAGTATGACGAGCCTCGTCCTGATAATGAACGAGAAGGGGCTGGCAACCGCGGCGGACAGCGCCGCGTCGGCCGGAGGGAAGGTGTTCACCGCGGACAAGGTCTTCGAGATCCTCGAGGGGACGCCCGCGTGCATGATGGCCTACGGCAGGGCGGACGTGTGCACCGTGCCCGTCGAGGTCGTGGCGGGCGAGTACCGCCGCTCGAGGGGCGGCAGGTCCTTCGGCACGGTGAAGGAGATGGCCGGAGATTTCATGGAATTTCTGAACTCGGAGGAGTGCAGGTCGGTGACGGACAGGCACAGGATGATCTACGCCGCCAGGATGCTGAGGGAATGTACCGTCGACTACACGAGGAAGGCCCGTGACGACGGCTGTCCGGCGGACGGCCTCCGGGAGTATCTGGAGGACGTCCTGAAGGAATCGATATCCGATTCGGGCCACAACCCCACAGGCGGCGAAATCAAGTGGCTCAGGAAATGCATCAACAGTACTAGTGAGATGGACAGTCTGTCCGACAACCGCATTTGGAGCGACCCAGAGACGCGCGGGATCATCCTGAGGATCGCTGCGACGATGCCGTTCGACAGAGAGTATAGCGGCCGGACGGGAATCGTTTTCGCAGGCTACGGGGACGACGAGAGCATGCCCTCGTACTGCGAGTGCAGAATCTTGGGATTGAGCGAGAAGACGCTCAAATGGAGGGTCCATTCGAGCGGGAGCATAGACGCGGACCGGAGGTCGTGCATCCTGTCGTTCGCCCAGGACGACGTCGTCAGGTCCGTCATTGAAGGGATGAATCCTGATGTCAAGAGAGCTGTCTCCGAAATACTCTGGACTACTGCGTTCGAATTCATAAGAGGAACTTCTTCTACGAACTTGGAATTCAGAGAAATTGATTGGTCTTCAGCAAACGACATTATCAGTAGATCTCTCGATAGGCTTGATATGCAGCTTCACAAGGCTTATAGAAAACCGATGGAGGAGGTTGTCGCTCTGCTGGACCTTTCTGAAATGGCCGTTCTAGCCAAATCACTGGTCTCGGCGACATCCATCCGCCGCCACGTATCATGGGATGCAGAATCCGTCGGCGGACCCATAGATGTTACAACCGTTACCAAATCCGCCGGATTCAGATGGATCGAGAGAAACAAGCTTTAAATTAGATAACGATTGCACAAAAGGAATTTATATGTATTCGCCGGAGAGATGGGAGCGGGAGAAGTGGCTGAAGGAAATTGCAGCAGAACAGAGGGAAATATGGAGTGAATTCTTTGACGACATAGCGAGACGCAAGCTGGAGAGCGGGATAATCGAGGTCGACAGGATCGAGTACGAGGACCTGAAGGCCTATGCCGAACGCACCGGCTACAAGCCCAGGACCCGCGCGGACGTGCTGAACGAGAACAAAGAAAAACAGGACGGCGCCGGCGGCTCGGCCGACGGCACCCGTGCCTGAAACCCGATTATCCGAAAGAGGACGCCGAGGGGCGGGACCCCTCAGTCCTCCTCCTTCTGCTTGAGGAACTGGGGCGCCAGCCCCATGACCGCCCCGATGGGAACCAGTATGAAGCTGATGGGGCCCCACCCTGTGGCGTAGAAGAACGCGGCGAGCGCCACGCCCACCACGAGGCCGAAGACCAGTCCCTGCTTCAGCCTGAAGTCCATGTCACTCGACCTTCCTTCCGACGACGTCCTCGGCCGCGGCGACCATCTTGTCGACGATCTCCCTGGCGCCGCCGACGTAGTTGGCCGCGTCCATGGTGGCGACGATTTCCTCGGGGGTGAGGACGCCCTTGAGGTCCTCCCTCGCCATGAGCACGTCCCTGAGGTGCGCCCCGGTGTCCTCGGCGACCATGGCCGACGAGCGTATGATCTCGTGGGCGTCCTGCCTGCCGATGCCCTTCTCGGTGAGCTTCATCATCAGGGGCTCGGCCATGACCAGGCCCTTGGAGGACTCGATGTTCTCCAGCATCCTGTCCCTGTGGATCTCGAGGCCGGAGTAGATCCAGGCCGTCTTCTTGAGGATCTCGTCCACCAGGATGAAGACGTGGGGGAGGGTGAACCTCTCCGTGGAGGAGTTGCTCAGGTCCCTCTCGTGCCAGAGGATCTGGCTCTCGAACGCCGGGGTCACGAACCCGCGGACCACGCGGGCCAGGCCGCAGACGTTCTCGGAGTTCATGGGGTTCCTCTTCTGGGCCATCGTGGAGCTCCCGACCTGCTTGGTCACGTCGAAGAACTCGGAGGCCTCGGCCACCTCGGACCTCTGGAGGTTGCGCACCTCGGTGCAGTACCTCTCGAGGGACGCGGCGATGTTGGCCATGAGGCAGATGGCCTCGGTGTACCTGTCGCGGCCGACGACCTGGGTCGCGGCGGGCTCGTAGGTGAGCCCCAGGTCGGACATCACCAGGCGCTGGATCTCGAAGAAGTTCTTGCCGAGCGCGGCACCGGTCCCGACGGCCCCGGCCATCTTGCCGGCGCACACCCTGGGCATTGCCTCTATTATCCTCTCCCTGTGCCTGATCATCTCGGCGATGTAGCCGGCGACCTTGAACCCGTAGGTGATGGGGATGGCGAACTGAGCGTGCGTCCTGCCGATCTCGAGGGTGTCCCTCTCCCTCTTGGCGAGAGCGGCGAAGGTCATGATGAGGTCGTCCACGTCCTCGAGGACGATCTCCATGGCGGCCTTGAGCTGCAGCGCGGTGGCGGTGTCCACGATGTCGTTGGACGTGGCGCCCAGGTGCACGTACTTGCCGGCGTCGCCCTGACACTGCTCGGTCATGGCCTTGACCATCGCCATGAGGTCGTGGCGGGTCTCGGACTCGATCTCCTTGATCCTCGACACGCTGACGACGTCCAGGTCGGCCACGCGGGTGATCTCGTCCGCCGCGGACTGGCTGATGGTCCCGAGGGACGCGTGGGCCCTGGCGAGGGCGGCCTCCACCAGCATCTGGTTCCTGATGCGGCTATCCTCGCTGAAGACGGCCTTCATGTCGTCGCGGCCGTAGCGGTAGTCAAGGGGACAGACGTTGCTCATTTGAATCGGGCTTCGCATCGAACAGCTGTAATTAAAGTATGCGCCCGCACCGGCCCGCGGGCACGCACCGCGGAACGTGCGCGCATCCGTAAAAACCATTATAAGTGAGATAGAGATAGCACCGTCGAAGTGGGCCATGCTTAAATCATGGCCGCGTCGAATGTTTGAGTGTGGATTTATGGAAGGTTTTTCGGAGGAAATTACGCAGCAGCAGGATTCTCAGATAGAGGAGCAGGAAGTAAAGGTTACTGAGGAAACGACAGAAGCCCCCTGCGACTCGGCGGAGGAGACTGTCACCGAGGAAGCCGGAGCACCGGAAGCGAACCGCGAGAGCCTCAACGAGGAGGCCGACCTGCACAGGAAGAAGCGCGACGAGCTGAACAACCAGACCAAGGAGTGGAAGGCCAAGAGGGACGCCCTCAACGGCCAGGTCAGGGAGCTTATCGACGAGGCCGGCAAGTGCAGGGAGGAGCGCGACTCTTTCAATCAGAAGGTCAGGGAGACGAAGGAGCTCAGGGACGAGTGGAACCAGAAGGTCAGCGCCCTGAAGGAGCAGCTCGCCCCCTACCGCAGCGAGAAGTCCGACGACAGGAACGAGGTTCCCGTCAAGCAGCTGAAGAAGCAACTCCAGGACCTTGAGTACACCCAGATGACCAAGTCCCTCGGCAAGGACAAGGAGAACGAGATCGTCAAGCAGATCTCCTACCTCGCCAAGCAGATCGAGGAGAGGGAGAAGGCCTACTCCGAGAACGAGGAGGTCTCCGAGCTCGTCCAGCAGCTCAGAGACTGCAAGGCAGAGGCGGAGAACTACCACCACCAGGTCTCCGAGTACGCCGAGAAGGCCCAGGCCGCCCACGACAAGATGATCGGCTTCTACGAGCAGGCCGACAGGCTCAGGAAGGAGGCGGACGCGGCCCAGGCCAAGTTCGTCGAGTGCAAGCAGGCCGCCGACGAGGAGCACCGCAAGCACATCGAGCAGATCAAGTCCGTCCACGAGATCGACAGGGACGCAGCCGGCTACCGCGGCGGCAAGAAGAACGCCGCGCGCGGAGGCAAGAGGCGCACCGACGTCGAGGGCAAGAAGGAGGCCAAGGAGATCTTCGAGCGCTTCAAGGCGGGAGAGAAGCTCTCCACCGAGGACCTCATGGCCCTTCAGAAGTCCGGGTACCTCTGATCAAAATCAAGGCGGGGTTCGCCCCGCCACCCTTCAATTTTAAAACCAGACCGTTACTTGTAACGGCTGTAGCTTAACTTTTGAACGAATGATTAAATAGTTAGTCGTTCTTCTTAGAAGTGCAGGGACTCGGCCAGGCTGTAGAGTGCATCCCATCCCTTCTTATATTCTGGCCGGTCCCCCACTACCACTGCTTCTCCGGGCCAGCGACGGCTTTCCCGAGCGAACGTCGCGACCATTTATATCCTCAGTCGCGTATGCGCGCGCGATACCGATGGTCTTGGAAGGACTTGGAAAATCCCTGAGGGGCGTGCTGGGCCGCGTGGGCCACGCGTCCTCCGTCGACGACGAGCTGATCAACGACATCTGCAAGGACCTCCAGCGCGCGCTGCTGGAGGCCGACGTCAACGTCAAGCTCGTCCTGGACGTCACCAACAGGGTCAAGGACCGCGCGAGGGACGAGCCCCCGCCCGCCGGGAAGAGCATGAAGCAGCACCTCACCCGCATCATCTACGAGGAGCTGGTCAGGCTCGTGGACAACGGCGAGGGGCTGGAGCTCAAGCCCCAGACCATCATGATGGTCGGACTCTACGGTCAGGGTAAGACCACCTCGACCGGGAAGCTGGCCCTCTACTTCTCTAAGAAGGGCTTCTCCGTCGGCCTCATCGGTGCCGACGTCTACAGGCCCGCCGCCCTCGACCAGCTGAAGCAGCTGGGCGAGAAGGTGAACGTCGAGGTGTACGGCGAGCCCGGGGAGACCGACGCCGCCAAGATCGTCGAGCACGGGATCGAGCACTTCAGGGACAAGAAGATCGTCATAATCGACACGTCCGGACGCCACGCCCTGGAGGACGACCTCATCCAGGAGATCAAGGACATCGCCAAGGTGGCGAAGCCCGACGAGAGGGTCCTGGTCCTGGACGCCCAGGTCGGCCAGCAGGCCGGACCGCAGGCCGAGGCCTTCCACAACGCCGTCGGCGTCACCGGGGTCATACTCACCAAGATGGACGGAACCGCCAAGGGAGGCGGCGCAATCTCCGCCATGTCGAAGACCCGCGCGAGGATCGTCTTCATCGGAACCGGGGAGCACATCCGCGACCTGGAGCCCTTCGACGCCAACCGCTTCATATCCCGCCTCCTGGGCATGGGCGACATCTCCGCCCTCATGGAGATGGCCAGCGAGGAGATCGGCGAGGACGAGGCCATGGAGAAGGTCGGCCACGCCATCATGACGGGCAAGTTCAACCTCAACGACATGTACTACCAGATGGCCGCCGTGGGCAAGATGGGCACGCTCCAGAAGCTGATGAGCATGCTGCCCGGCATGAGCGGCTACGAGGACAAGATCGATTACGAGGCGTCGCAGAAGAAGCTCTCCGTCTTCCGCACCATCATGGACTCCATGACCGCGGAGGAGAAGGAGGACCCGTCCATAATCAAGGCGAAGCGCATCGAGAGGATCGCCGCCGGCGCAGGGGTCACCCCCCACGACGTGCGCGAGCTCCTCAAGCAGTACAACACCACCAAGAAGACCATGCAGTCATTCGGCAAGGACCGCAAGATGCGCAAGCAGATGATGAAGCAGCTCGGCGGAGTCGACCTGGACAGCCTCAAGGACCTCCAGTGATCCGATGAGGAGGTTCGTCATAACCGGCCACCGCGCGGTGACCACCGGCGACTTCAAGCTCGACGACATCGCGGGCGGCGCCGGAAGGCTGGACATCCTCGTCCGCTGCGTCAACGCCTCGCTCTTCCTGAGCCACGGCATCCGCAGGGACGCCGAGGTCTACCTGGTGCTCATGGGCGGCGACGACGCCCCCAAGACAGTGATATTCAGAGGCGACGCGGTGAAGTACCTCAACCCCGACGAGAGGAGCACCGCCTCGCTCATACGCAACGCGCTGATGAAGCCCCTGGGCGGGGAGGAGGTCCAGTCCACCCCCGGGGTCAGCGTCGTCCGCTGGTCGTTCGCCCGCGTCCTGGAGGAGCTCTCCAGGGACGGGACGATAATCTACCTCCGCGAGGACGGGAGGGACGTCAGGGACTACGAGTTCCCCGAGAACCCCGTGTTCGTCATGGGGGACAACAGGGACCCGACCGAGGAAGAGGAGGCGCTCCTCGAGT
>JAUNXZ010000034.1 GCA_030539515.1 Thermoplasmata archaeon | reverse complement strand
CGTCCTGGCCGAAGGAGTTCTTGACCCCCTCGTGCCCGTACTGGTCGTAGAGCTTCCTCTTCTCCGGGTCGGATAGGATCTCGTACGCCTCGGAGATCTCCTTGAACTTGGCCTCGGCGACCTCCTTCTCCTCAGTGGAGACGTCGGGGTGGTACTTCTTGGCGAGCTGACGGTACGCCTTCTTGATGTCGTCCTGGGACGCGTCCTTCGCGACCCCCAGCACCTCGTAGTAGTCCCTCGGCATCTCCCCTCACCCCGGATCAGTCGTCCACGATCTTGTAGTCGGCGTCGACGTAGCCGTCGTCCGACTTGTTCTCCTGGGACTGCTGGGAGGACCCGGAGGACTGCTGCTGGGTCTGGCCCTGCTGCTGCGCTCCCTGCTGGGAGGCGTCCTGGTAGATCCTCTGGCTGATGGGGCCCATGACCTTCATCAGGGCGTCCATCTTGGACTTGATCTCGTCGACGTTGTCGCCCCTGTTGGCCGCCTCGAGGTCCGAGATGGCCTGGTCGATCTGGATGCGCTCCTCCTGGGTGACCTTCTCGCCGAGCTCGTCCAGGGACTTGCGGACGCTGTAGATGGAGGTCTCGGCCTGGTTGTGGACCTCGACCAGCTCCATCTTCTTCTTGTCCGCGGCGGAGAACTGCTCCGCCTGCCTGACCAGCTCGTCGATCTCCTCCTTGCTGAGCTTGTTGGAGGACGCGATGGTGATCTTCTGCTCCTTGCCGGTGCCCTTGTCCTTGGCGCTCACGTTGATGATGCCGTTGGCGTCGATGTCGAAGGTGACCTCGATCTGGGGCACTCCGCGGTGCGCGGGGGGTATGCCGTCGAGGACGAACCTGCCGAGCGACGTGTTGTCCGCGGCCATGGGCCTCTCTCCCTGGACGACGTTGATCTCCACGGAGGGCTGGTTGTCCACGGCGGTGGAGAACACCTGCGACTTCTTGGTCGGGATGGTGGTGTTCCTGTCGATCAGCTTGGTCGCCACTCCGCCGAGGGTCTCGATGCCGAGGCTCAGCGGCGTGACGTCGAGCAGCAGCACGTCCTTGACCTCTCCGGACAGGACGGCCCCCTGGATGGACGCTCCCATGGAGACGCACTCCATCGGGTCGATGCCGCGCTGGATCTTCGGTCCGACGATGGACTCCACGAAGTTCTGCACGATGGGCATCCTGGTGGGTCCGCCGACCATGATGATCTTGTCGATCCTGTCGGAGGACAGCTTCGCGTCGGACATGGCCTGCTCCATCGGGCCCTTGCAGCGGCTGACGATGGGCTCCACGAGCTCCTCGAGCTTGGCGCGGGTCAGGGTCTGGATCAGGTGCTTGGGTCCGGACGCGTCGGAGGCGATGAACGGGAGGTTGATCTCGGTCTGCATCGTGGTCGACAGCTCGATCTTGGCCTTCTCGCACGCCTCGCGGACCCTCCAGAACGCCATGTTGTCCTTGGAGAGGTCGATGCCGGTCTCCTTCTGGAACTCGCCGATGACGTAGCGGGTCAGGGTCTCGTCCATGTCGGATCCGCCCAGCTGGGTGTCACCGGAGGTGGACAGCACCTCGAACACTCCGTCGCTGAAGTCCATGATGGTGACATCGAGGGTTCCTCCTCCGAGGTCGAAGACCATGATCTTCTGCTCCACGTCGGACTTGTCGAGACCGTAGGCGAGCGCGGCCGCGGTGGGCTCGTTGATGATGCGCACGACCTCGAGTCCCGCGATGGCGCCGGCGTCCTTGGTCGCCTGCCTCTGGTTGTCGTTGAAGTAGGCGGGGACGGTGATGACCGCCTTGTCCACGGTCTCGCCGAGGTAGGCCTCGGCGTCCTTCTTGATCTTCTGCAGGATGAACGCGGAGATCTGCTGAGGGGTGTACTCCTTCCCGAGGGCGGTCACCTTGTCGTTGGACCCCATCTTCCTCTTCACGTTCTTGATCGTCCCGTCGGGGTTGGTGACGGCCTGCCTCCTGGCGGGCTCGCCGACGAGCAGCTGCCCGTCCTTTGTGAACGCAACGTACGAGGGGAAGGATTTCCCTCCGACGCTCGTGCCCTCCGCGCTGGGGATCATCGTGGGCCTTCCGCCCTCCATGACGGATGCGGCGGAGTTGCTGGTTCCCAGGTCAATTCCGATTATTCTCGACATATGTATCACTCCTTGTCTTGATCCACTGCGGCCGGTTCGTCCCCGGCAGCCGGCTCCGCCTCGGGGGCCGGCTCGTTCTTCTTCGTAACCTTCACCTTGGAGTACCTGAGGACCTTCCCGTTGAGGGTGTAGCCCTTCTGGAACACCTCGGCGATCATCCCGTCCTCTTCCCCGTCGACCATGCACAGGGCCTCGTGGAGGTTGGGGTCGAACGCCCCCTCGGACGGGATCTCCTCCAGGCCGTTGGCCTCCAGGACCTTCATCAGGTTGGACCTGACGCCGCGGACTCCCTGCACGAGGACCGTGTCCTCGTCCGTGCTCGCCAGAGCGCGGTCCAGGTCGTCGACCACCGTCAGGAGGTCCTGCACGATCGAGGAGCAGGCGAACTTCCTGACCTCCTCGTTCTCGCGCTGCGTCCTCTTGCGGTAGTTGTCGAAGTCGGCCTGCAGGCGGCGGGCCATGTCCAGGTACTTGTCGGCGAGCTCCTTGGCCTCGGCCAGCTGGGCCTCCGTCGACTCGGTGGCGGCCTCCGCCTCCTGTGCCTTCTTCTCCTTCCTGTCGGTCATACGTGTAGCCTTCTGAAGATTGCAAAACGGTTAATGAGGGGCCGGAGCCCCTCGGTTTGGTTGATCGTTTTCAGTCGTCCATTCCGGGGGGCATTCCGCCCTCTCCGACCTGGGGAGCGGGGCTTCCCTTGGCGGCGATGACATCGTCGATCCTGAGGATCATGATGGCCGCGTCCGTGGCGGAGTTGATGGCCTGCTTGCCGATCCTGTAGGGCTCGATGACGTTGAGCTTCTTCATGTCCTCCACCTTGCCGGTGTAGGGGTTGAGGCCCGCGTACTTCTTGCCGCCCTTGTGCTGCTTCCTCATCTCGATGAGGACGTCAATGGGGTCCAGCCCGGCGTTCTCGGCCAGGGTCCTGGGGATGCTCTCCATGGCGGAGGCGTAGGACTCGATGGCGATCTGCTCCCTGCCGCCGACGCTCTGGGCGTAGTCGCGGAGCTGCATGGCGATCTCCATGGCGGTGGATCCGCCTCCGGTGACCATCATGCCGTCCTCGATGGCGACCTTGACGACGGACCAGGCGTCCACCAGGGACCTCTCGACCTCGTCGGCCACGTGCTTGGTTCCTCCGCGGACGAGCACGGACACGGTCTTGGGCTCCTTGACGCCGGTGATGAAGGTCATCTCCTCGTCCTCGATCTTCTTCAGCTCGACGATGTCGGCGTAGCCGAGGTCGTCCTTGCCGAGCTCGCTGATCTTGTTGATGATGTTGGCGCCGGTGGACCTGCCGAGCCTCTCCATGTCGGACTTCTTGACGCGCCTGCAGGCGTAGATGCCCTCCTTGGCGAGGAAGTGCTGGGCGAGGTCGTCGATGCCCTTCTGGCAGAAGACGACGTTGGCTCCGGAGGCCTTGACCTTGGCGACCATCTCCTTCAGCATGTTCTCCTCCTCGGCGATGAACTTGGAGAGCTGGTTGGGGTCGGTGATCTGGATCTTGGCGTCGATCTCGGTCTTCTTGACCTCGAACGGGGCGTCGATCAGGGCGATCTTGGCCTTCTCGACGACCTTGGGCATCGAGGGCTGGACGGGCTCCTTGTCGATGATGAGACCCTTGACGATGTAGGAGTTCTCCATGCTGGCGCCCTCCTTCTTCACGGTCTGGATGTTCTTCAGGTCGACGGTGTACTTGCCGTCCTTGCCCTTGTCGGCGACCGTTTTCACGGCATCGACGACCAGATCCGCGAACTGCTCCTTGGAGGCGTTGACCTGCTTGGAGATCATGGCGGTCTGGGCGATGAGCTTCAGGGTGGCGTCGTCCTTGATGGAGACGGGCATGGCGGTGGCCTTCAGGACCTCCTGGGCCTTGGCGTTGGCCATCCTGTATCCCTTGGCGATGATGGTGGGGTGGACGTTGGCGTCGATCAGGTCCCTGGCCTTCTTGAGGAACTCGCCGGCGAGGATGACGCTGGTGGTGGTTCCGTCGCCGACCTCGGCGTCCTGGGTCTTGGCGACCTCGACGAGCATCTTGGCGGCAGGGTGCTGGACGTCCATCTCCTTCAGGATGGTGACACCGTCGTTGGTGATGACGACGTCGCCGACGGAGTCGACGAGCATCTTGTCCATACCGCGGGGGCCGAGGCTGCTCCTGACAGCGTCGGAGATGGCCATGGCGGCCGCGATGTTGTTGAACTGGGCGTCTTTGCCCTTCTCTCTTTTCGTTCCTTCCCTCAGGATGATGACGGGTGCGTTGCCCATTCCCATATTCATTCCTCCGAATTATCCGCTATACGGAATTCTAGGTGCGGTTTATGTTAGAACTTCTATATAAACCTGATTCATCGGGCCTTCGGATTGGCGCATGGTAAAACGGGGACCCCGGAGGGCTCCGCGCGCGCGGATGAAGCGGGTGGGGCCCGCGCCCATCGGCCAATACAGGACGGGGCCCCGTAAGGGGAAACGGCGCCGTGCGATAAGAATGCGACGGCGCCGGCCGGATCACTCGGACTCCTTCTCCAGGAGGAGCTTGTAGCCCACCGGCATGACCTTGATGAACTTCGGGAGCTCGTCGTCCCAGTTCCTCAGGATCTCGGCGGCCCTGGGCGAGTCGGTGTAGTCCAGGTGCCTCTGGATGATCGACCTGAGCTCGGCGGCGTCCTCGGGGGACTCGACGAGGGTGAGCTCGACCATGTCCATGTTGCAGTGCCTGTCGAAGTCGCCGTCCCCGTCGTACACGTACGCGATGCCGGCGGACATGCCCGCGGCGAAGTTCCTGCCGCAGCGCCCGAGGACCACGACCCTCCCGCCGGTCATGTACTCGCAGCAGTGGTCGCCCGCGCCCTCGGCGACGGCTACGGCGCCGCTGTTCCTGACGCAGAACCTCTCGCCCACGGAGCCGTTGACGAACAGCTCCCCGGACGTGGCGCCGTACAGGATGGTGTTCCCTGCGATGACGTTGCCCTCGGGGATCCTGCTCCCGGGCGTGACGACGATGCGGCCCCCGGACAGGCCCTTGCCCACGTAGTCGTTGGCGAGGCCCCTGAGCGTGAACGTGATGCCCTTGGTGAGGAACGCGCCGAAGCTCTGGCCGGCGGCGCCGTTGAACGTGACGGACACGGTGTCGTCCTTCATGGAGAGCTCCCTGCGGGCGGTCTCGCCGGCGAGCATCACGCCGACCGAGCGGTCGACGTTGCAGATCGGGTACAGGAGGTCCACCCTCCTGCCGGTCGCCATGGCCTCCTCGGCGTCGGCGATGATCCTGCGGTCCAGGACCGCCCCGACGATGTCGGGCTGCCCGGTGGTGCGCTTCCTCTCGCCCTGCTCGGCGAAGAGCAGGGGCTTCAGGTCCAGCCTGGCGGCCTTGCCCTCGGCGGGGAGCTGCTCCAGCAGGTCGGTCCTGCCGACGACCTCGTCCAGGGACCTGAATCCCATGGCGGAGAGCCTCGCGCGGACGTCCTCGGCCATCAGCCTCCAGTAGTTGACTATGTCCTCCTTCGTGCCGGCGAACTTGGCCCTCTTCTCGGGGTCCTGCGTCGCGATGCCCACGGGGCAGGTGTTGGTCTGGCACTTGCGGCACATGATGCATCCCATGGCGACCATGGGCGCGGTGGCGAAGCCGAACTCCTCGGCCCCGAGCAGCGCGGCGACGATCACGTCGCGGCCGGTCTTGAACTGCCCGTCCACCTGGACGGAGACCCTTCCCCTGAGGTTGTTGGCCACCAGGGCCTGCTGGACCTCGGCGAGGCCGGTCTCCCAGGGGGCTCCGGCGTAGCGCAGGGACGAGAGCGGGCTGGCGCCCGTCCCACCGTCGGCTCCGGACACGAGGATCATGTCCGCGCCCGCCTTCGCCACACCGGCGGCGACGGTGCCCACTCCTGACTCGGAGACCAGCTTGACGCTGACCCTCGCGGTCGGGTTGATGCACTTGAGGTCGTAGATGAGCTGCTTCAGGTCCTCGATGGAGTAGATGTCGTGGTGGGGAGGCGGCGATATGAGCGTGATCCCCGGGATCGTGTGCCTGGTGGCGGCGATGACCCTGTCGACCTTGAACCCCATGAGCTGTCCGCCCTCCCCGGGCTTGGCGCCCTGGGCGACCTTGATCTGGAGCTCGTCGGCGTTGACGAGGTACTCGGCGGTGACGCCGAACCTCCCGGACGCGACCTGCTTGACCGCGGAGCGGAGGTTCCTGCCGTCGGGCCCGACCTTGAACCTGGCGGGGTCCTCCCCGCCCTCTCCGGTGTTGCTCTGGGAGCCGATGGAGTTCATCGCCTCGGCGAGGGTCTCGTGGGCCTCCCTGCTGATCGCGCCGAACGAGATCGCGCCGGCCTCGAACCTCCTCATGATGGCCTCGGCGGGCTCCACCTCGTCCAGCGGAACGGGGGTGCCGGCCTTCGTGCCGAGCAGGTCGCGGAGGTAGAACATCCTCCCGTCGACCAGCTCCGCGAATCTCGCGTAGTCGTCGGCGGAGCCGGACCTGGCGGCGGCGCGGAGCGCCTTGACCGTCTCGGGGTTCCAGCTGTGCCTCTCGCCGCCCTTCCTGGCGGCGTAGACGCCGGCGTCCTGCGCCATGGCGTCCGCGCCCTCGAGCGCGGCCCTGTGGATCGCGAGGTACTCGGAGGCGATGTCGTCCAGCCCGATGCCGCAGACGGACGACGCGGTGTCGCCGAAGTAGCGCTCCGCCACGGCCCTGTCGATGCCCACGGCCTCGAAGAGCCTGGACCCGCGGTAGGAGCGGATGGTGGCGATGCCCATCTTCGACATTATCTTGAGCAGGCCCTTGTCGGTGGCCTTGAGGTAGCTGGCCTCCGCCGCGTCCGCGTCCATCTTGACGCGGCCGGTGGCGGCCATGTCCTCGACGATGGCCAGGGCCATGTACGGGTTGATGGCGTTGGCGCCGTACCCGATGAGGAGCGCGAAGTGCATGACCTCCCTGGGCTCCCCGGACTCCACGACCAGCGCGGTCTGGAGCCTCTTCTTGCACCCGACCAGGTGCTGGTGGACCGCCGAGAGCGCCAGCAGCGAGGGCATGGGCGCCCTCTCCGCGGAGACGCCGCGGTCCGAGAGTATGAGGTATGAGGCGCCGGAGTCGACGGCCCCCTCCGCCTCGCGGCAGAGCCTGTCTATCTCGGCGCCCAGGACGCCGGGCTCCCCGGTGGCGGGGAACGTGGTGTCGAGCGTCACGGCCTCGAACCCCCTGTAGCGCAGGTTCCTGAGCAGGTCCAGCTCCCTGTTGGTGATGACGGGGTGGCGGGCCTTGACGACCTTGCAGTGCTTGGGGGTGGGGTCCAGGATGTTCTGGTGGACCGAGCCGATGTACCCGGTGGTGGCCATGACCAGCTCCTCCCTGATCGGGTCGATCGGGGGGTTGGTGACCTGGGCGAACATCTGCCTGAAGTACCCGAACAGCAGCTGGGGCCTGTCCGACAGCACCGCCAGGGGCGCGTCGAACCCCGTGGAGCCGATGGGCTCCTTGCCTCCGGACACCATGGGCTCCATGACCCTCGAGACGTCCTCGGAGGTGTAGCCGAACTCGGCGAGCATCCTCCCGTAGTCCGGGACGGACCTGCCGACCTGCCTGCCCGAGGACAGCTTGTCCAGGTCCAGGCGGTTCTTCTCCAGCCAGTCGCGGTAGGGGTACGCGGAGGCCAGGGCCTCCTTGATCTCCGCGTCCGGCATGAACGCGCCGGTGCGGGTGTCGATCATTATCATCTTCCCGGGCCTGAGGCGCCCGGTCTCCACGATCTCGTCGGGCTCCATGGGGATGACGCCCGCCTCCGAAGCGAGCACCATGGTGCCGTCGGCGGTGACCGCGTACCTGGCGGGGCGGAGCCCGTTCCTGTCGAGCATCCCGCCGGCCACGGTGCCGTCGGTGAACATGACCGCGGCGGGGCCGTCCCAGGGCTCCATCAGGATGGAGTGGTACTCGTAGTACGCCTTGAGGCTGTCCGGGATCGGGTTCTTGTCGTTCCAGGACTCCGGGATCATGATGGAGAGCGCGTTGGGCATGCTCTTCCCGGCCATCGTCAGGAACTCGAACACGTTGTCGAGGGTCGCGCTGTCGCTCATGCCGGACTGCATCACCGGGAGGATCTCGTCGATGTCCGGGATGGCCTCCGTGGACATGACGCTCTCGCGGGCCTGCATCCAGGAGCGGTTGGCGCGGATGGTGTTTATCTCGCCGTTGTGGCAGAGCATCCTGAAGGGCTGCGCCAGCTTCCAGGCGGGCATCGTGTTGGTGCTGAACCTGGAGTGGACCATGGCGATGGCCGACTCGAAGAGCGGGTCGCTGAGGTCCAGGTAGTAGGCGCGGAGCTGCTCCGGGGTGAGCATCCCCTTGTAGACCATGGTGCGGGTCGAGAGCGAGCAGATGTAGAACTCGTCCCTCCCCTCGTAGTCCGACGCGGCGATGCTGTTGCCCACGATCTTCCTTATCCTGAAGAGCTTCCTCTCCAGGGTCTCCGGGGAGTCGAAGGACGACACGAAGACCTGGACGATGCGGGGCTCCCCGGCCAGGGCCATGGGCCCCGGCACGGAGTGGTCGACGGGCACCTCGCGCACCGCGATCACGTGGACCGCGAAGCGCTGGCAGACCGCCTTGAAGAGCTCAAGGAAGCGACCGGCGGAGGCCGCCTCCTTGGGCAGGAACAAAAGGCCGGTCCCGTACCTTCCGGCTTCCGGGACCGGTATTCTGAGCGATTCGATGAACCTGTGGGGGATCTGCACGAGGATGCCTGCACCGTCTCCGGTCCTGCCGTCGCCGTTCTCGGCACCCCTGTGCGCCATGTTCTCCAGCAGCCTGAGCCCGATCTCAACCGTGCGGTGGGACTTAGAACCGTCCATGTTGACGGTCAGACCCACCCCGCAGCTGTCGCGCTCGTCCGCCGGATCGTACAGACCTCCGTGTTCCGTCTCGCTCATCTGTCGAACTCACCTGCAATCAGCGTATGAACAGAAGCTCGCGGTACTTGGGGAGGGGCCACATCTCGTCGTCGACGATCATCTCGAGCGCGTCGACGTGAGCCCTGATGCCCTCGAGGTACGGCACGATCTTGTCGTGGTACCCGAGCGCCTTCTCCCTCTCGCTGGGGAGCGCGTCCAGAGCGTCGCACTCCTTCTCCATGGCCTCGGCCATGGCGCGGGCCTCGCTGCAGTGCATGGCTATGTCCTTGATTATATGGATTTCGCCCTCGGCGACCTGGTCGAACTCCTTCTTGTTGGTGAAGATGTCCTTCATCTTGGAGACGTTGTCCAGGAGGACCGACTGGTAGCGGGTGGCGACCGGCATGATGTGGTTCGCAGTGAGGTCGGCGAGGACGCGGGCCTCGATCTCGATCTTCTTGCTGTAGATCTCCCAGTTGATCTCGGTCCTGGCCTTCAGCTCGACGTCGGTCATGACGTTGGTGTCCTTGTAGATCGCGACGGTCTGCTTGGACAGGTACGCGTCGTAGCACAGGGGCGCGGAGGTCTCGCAGTCCAGGCCGCGCTTCTTGGCCTCGGCCTTCCACTCGTCGGAGTATCCGTTTCCGTCGAAGCAGACCTTCTGGCACTTCCTGTAGGTCTCCCTGGTCTCGTCCAGCAGGGCCTGCATGACGGGGGTGCCGGAGGCGATCCTCTTGTCGACGGCCTTCTTGAACTGCTTGAGCTGGTAGGCGACGATGGTGTTGAGCACGGTGATCGCGCTGGCGCAGTTCGCGGAGGAGCCGACGGCCCTGAACTCGAACCTGTTGCCGGTGAAGGCGAACGGGGAGGTCCTGTTCCTGTCGGTGTTGTCGATCAGGAGCTCGGGGATCTGGGGGATCCCGAGGCTGTACTTGCTCTTGCCCTGGATCTTGACCATGTCCTTGGTCTTGAGCAGCTCCTTGAAGGCGTTGCTGACCTGGGTTCCGAGGAACGAGGAGATGATCGCCGGGGGAGCCTCGTTGGCTCCGAGCCTGTGGGCGTTGCTGGCGGTCATGACGGACGCCTTCAGCAGGGCGTTGTTGTCGTAGACGGCCTTGAGCACGTTGGCCATGAACACGAGGAACCTGAGGTTCTCCTTGTTGTTCTTGCCGGGGGACATGAGGCCGATGCCGGACTCGGTTCCCAGGGACCAGTTGCAGTGCTTGCCGGACCCGTTGATTCCGGCGAAGGGCTTCTCGTGGAGGATGACCTTGAACCCGTGCTTCTCCGCGGTGGTCTTCATCAGGGCCATGAGCTCCAGGTTGTGGTCGATGGCGAGGTTCGCCTGCTCGAACACGGGGGCGATCTCGAACTGGTTGGGGGCGACCTCGTTGTGCCTGGTCTTGATGGGGATCCCGAGCTTGTACGCGCCGAACTCCAGGTCCTTCATGAACTCCAGGACCCTGGCGGGGATGCACCCGAAGTAGTGGTCCTCCAGCTGCTGGTTCCTGGCGGAGTTGTGGCCGACGAGGGTCCTCTCCGCCATGATGATGTCGGGGCGGAGCGCGTAGAGCGCGGCGTCCACGAGGAAGTACTCCTGCTCCCACCCGAGGTAGGAGAACACCGCGTCGTCCTTGATCCCGAAGTACTTCAGGACGTCGGCCGCGGCCTTGGCGACGGCGGTCTCGGACTTGAGGAGGGGCGCCTTGTAGTCCAGGGCCTCTCCGGTGTAGGAGATGAAGACGGTGGGGATGCACAGGGTGTCGCCGAGGACGAAGGCGGGGGACGAGGGGTCCCACGCGGTGTACCCGCGGGCCTCGAAGGTGTTCCTCAGGCCTCCCGA
Organism: Thermoplasmata archaeon; assembly: GCA_030539515.1. Taxonomy (GTDB): domain Archaea; phylum Thermoplasmatota; class Thermoplasmata; order Methanomassiliicoccales; family Methanomethylophilaceae; genus Methanoprimaticola. The sequence continues at coordinate 3,581 of JAUNXZ010000034.1, read as the reverse complement.
GGGGAACGAGGACGCGTCGGGCTCCTGCTGGCAGAGCAGCTTGCCGGTGAACTCCTCGATGGACTCGCCCTTGCCGTAGGGCTCCGCGAAGGAGTCGTGCTTCTCCGCGGTTCCGCCGGTCAGGGGCTGGAACCAGTGGGTGTAGTGGGTGGCGCCCATGTCCATGGCCCAGCGCTTCATGCCGGCCGCGACCTGCTCGGCCACGTCCCTCTGGAGGGTGATCCCCTGCTCGATGGACTCGTAGACCTTCTGCCTGGTGTCGGCGGAGAGGTACTTCCTCATGTTCTTCCTGTTGAAGACGTTGCAACCGAAGTACTCGGACGTTGTGGGAGCGGGGGCCTCGGCTTTCATGGGGGGCCTCATGAAGGCCTCCTCGACGGCATCGAACCTGGTGTAGGTCATGTTTCCCGCATTCAGCTTACCATGAATATAAACATTGCGTAGAAATACGATGAAACAACACTTTTCGGGCATTGGATTAGACAAATATCTAACGAGAATTCCGAATGACCGCCATCGGAACCGCAAATGAACAGCCGTCCCCGATGCTGGACGGACGCGTGAGCACCCGTGCCGGCAACATGTAGCGAATAATCACAGACTCACTTTAATTAACAAGTGCCTGTTTCTAATATCCGGGATAAGGGATGGCGTTCAAGCTATTCAAGAACGGAGACGAGCTCTACGAGAGCAGCAAGGAGCTCATCAAGAGGGGCGAGTTCACGAAGGCGCGCGAGTACCTCGTGAAGTCCATCGACAAGGACGGCGGAGTGGACGACGTCGCGGCGGTGCAGGTTGCGCTGATCGATCTCAGCAGCAGGCTCACCAACGTGAACGCCTACCAGAACCTGCTGAACGCCCTGAACAAGCTGACATCGTCCTCCACGGTGGAGTTCGGACTGGACACCATCGACGCGGAGGACCTGAAGACCGAGTGCGCCCTGACGATCAGGAAGATACAGCTCCTGTCGTCCTCCGGGAGCGGCTCCGAGCTGACCGAGAAGGGCAAGGCCCTGCAGGCGCTCGCCGCCGACTACCAGACGAGGATCGGGGCCAAGAGCCTCATTGTCACCGGGCTCTTCAAGAAGGACACCTCGGTCACGGGCAACACCGAGTTCTACAACCTGATGGCGGTCTCCTACGAGACCATGGCCGACGGGGCCGTGTTCGACAACCCCCAGCAGGCCGCCGAGTACCAGCAGATCGCCGCGGGCTACCGCCAGCAGAACGGGCAGTCCACAGAGGAGAACATGCGCAAGGTGCGCGAGTACTCCAGGACCTGCACGTGCTGGATGTGCGGGAGGGTGGCCACCGGCGAGGGCATACACTTCTACTCCGCCCCGGCCGACGTGTCGCCGTCCCTCAAGGACAGCGCCTCCTCCGCCGCGGACTCCAGGGCGGACACCAAGCACATCTACATCTGCCGCGCCTGCTACTCCGCGATCTCCAACCGCTCGGACGAGATCTCGAAGAGGTACTACCAGCAGACCATGCAGCAGATGCAGGCGATGGAGGCCAGGCTCCAGGCGGAGATCGCGGCCCTCCAGAGCCAGATCGCCTTCGCGAGGATGGGAAGGTAAGATGGACGACATGGTGGAGCTGCGCTGCAAGTACTGCGGCGCCCCGCTCGACAGGAAGGACATCGAGTCCGACTCCCCCTACGTGACCTGCCCCAGCTGCGGCACCACCCAGCAGAGGATGGACGCCAAGAAGTACATGGAGCAGATGATGGGGCAGATCCAGAGCTGGATCTCCCGGACCATACCGGGCGGGTTCGCCATCGGGCAGTCCGAGAACGTGGACCCCGTCGCGAGGCACAACATCTTCGTGAACAACGTGAAGCCCCGCGTGGACGTGGAGATCAACGAGTACAGGTTCGCCCTGAACTCGCTCATCTCCAACCCGCTGATCGTGCTCCCCTTCTGCAAGGGCGAGCCCGTGAAAGCGGACCACACCCCCGCGCAGGCATTCGAGTTCGACGCCAGGCTCAAGAGCGTCGCCCCGCTCGCGGTGGACGACGAGAGCCGGAAGGCGATCAGGGCGGGCGAGGGCATCGCGAACGCCTACGCGCTGATCGTGAACAACTCGAAGCTGCTGACGGACACCACGCCGGGCCGCTTCGCCATGATGTCCAAGAACTTCAGGGAGTCCGCCGAGGCCGTGAAGGGCTGCGAGGGGTACGAGCCGCTCGCATCGAGGCTCGAGGCCCTCGCCGACGTGTGCGTGGCGTCGGACATGGTGCTCAACGGGGACGCCCTCGGGTGCTCGGCGAAGGCCGAGACCGCGATAAACGAGCTGGAGGCGTCCAAGAGGTCGTTCATGGCCAACCCCAAGCTGGCCATGTGCCTCCGCGCGGTGGACCTAGAGATCGGCCAGGGGAGGACGCTGAAGAACGTGGCCGACATGGTCACCAGCGGGACGTCGAAGGACCCGCTGAAGGTCCTGACCCTGATTACGGACATCTCGTCGATCAGGTACCCCTCCAACCCCCAGTGGGACCGCCTGCTGACCAGGGAGGACAGGGACTACGAGCTCTTCGGTTACGTCGAGGAGGTGGTCTCCGCCAGGAACGGCGGCACCATCCCGGTGTGCACCGGAGGGGGCGACATCCTGTACCCGTTCTGGGACGTGGACCTGGAGTACAGCTTCACCACGGGCACCCTCTTCTCGAAGAAGTCCGTGGTCGTGAAGGAGGACCTTCTGGTCCCGGCGACGTTCCCGGTCTACGGCGCGGCGCTCTCCAACCCCCGCGCGGGACTCACCGACATCTTCGCGGCGGCTCCCGAAAACTCCATAATGACCAAGATAAAAGGCGACGAGCAGAGCATCAGCGGCGGCGCGGGCATCGGGAGGCTGGCCGACTCGGCATCCCCCGCATCGCCCGGGTCCAGGACCACCGTCCTGCCGCTGAGCACCAGGACGGAGGCCGCGAGGCTGGTGGAGATGTACCTCACACAGTGCTCCAGGACCCACTCCAAGCTCAAGCTCAGCAGGCCCAGCGTCAAGGGGCTGATCTACGTCCCCTGCCAGTCCGGACCCCGCCTCGGCCTGCCCGAGGCCTTCAGCGGCCTCAGGCCGGCGGTGCTGGACGGCGGAAGCCTGGAGAGCCTGCCCAAACTATGAAGGGATGAGACATGACAGACGACAAGGGAATCAAACCCAGGACATGGAGCGCCCTCGCAGCGGGCGCGCTGCTCATAGCGATCGCGCTTGGGCTCATCCTGTACTGGGCCACGAAGGACCCGCTGACCGCGTTCGCCGCGATCCTGCTGGTCTTCGGAGTGTACATGGCCGCCACCAGCTTCGCCAGGAAGGGCAGGGAGGACAGCTTCGGCCCCTCCGACGCCGACGCGGCGCTCGCCGGCGGCATCATCGTCGCGGGGCTCGGGGTCACCTGCCTCGTGTACGCCTACTCGGACAGCGTGCTGGTCACGGCCGCGGTCTTCATCATAATAATCGCCGTGGTCGGCATGGCCATGGCCGTCAAGAACAGGAGCGTGCGATCATGGCGATGGACGACACCGTGAAATCCGAGATGAAGGAGAAGATGTCCCTCATGGAGAGGATCGCCCTCTACATCC
>JAUNXZ010000155.1 GCA_030539515.1 Thermoplasmata archaeon | reverse complement strand
GCGGGGATCCTGTGCTCCGAGTGGTTGATCAGCGTCCCGGCGATGTCCGTGGAGTGGAGCATCGAGGGCGTGATGAACCCGGTCCCGGATCCGGGCGGGAGCGGGTTGACGCTCTGCGCGTAGACCGGGATCTCGAGGACCCTTGCAATCGAAGCGGCCCAGAGGTGCGGGGGGCAGACGGCCATGAGGACGCCCGTCTCCGTCGACACCTTCTGGCAGGTCTTTGCGAGGCGGAAGGCCCTGTCGCCCTCCGCCTCCTGGTAGACCTTGAAGTTGACCACTACGACGGGGGCCTTCATCAGAGGTCCTCGAAGCGCGGGGTCAGCTCCTTGAGGACCTCGGGCCTGGAGGTGTACTCCATCTCCTCGGGTCCGAGGATCGAGGGCATGAACGGGCCCTGGCTCCTCATGAGCCTGCTGGCCTTGACCGCGTTCTCCCTGGCGCCGTTGAAGGTGTCGCTCTTGAAGAAGTCCACGGGGATGTGCTCTCCGCCGACGGCGCCCATGGGCTCGAGTCCCTGGAGCTTTCCGTTGTTCAGCTGGAAGCCGAGGCAGCAGATTCTGGGGGGTCCGTCGAAGTAGACGGGGTCGCTCTCCTCGGGGGAGCAGGGGTAGAACGCGCCGTAGTGCGATCCCCTCATCCAGCCGGCGACGAGCATGGTGTTGACGAAGGGCTGGGTGTACTCTCCCACGGAGGGGAGACCGGACTGGCAGCGGCAGATGCAGACGGGGTCGTCCTTGCCGATGTACTTCCCGGCGGTGAGGTTGAGCTTGTCGGTGGACACGACGCAGGCGGGGCCGAGGCCGGACCTGGAGTTGATCCTCTTGATGGCGTACCTGGAGGTGTCGCCCAGGAGGCTCAGGATGCTGAGGGTCTCCTCGGGAGAGGACATCGTGACCTTCTTGTGGCCGATGACGTCCTGGATCTCGACGTCGAATCCCTTCTTGGCCCTGGCGTCGACGACGAGGCCGGTGGTTGTGAACGGGTCGAGGAAGATCCTGCTCAGCGGGAGCGTGTAGGCGGAGGGCTCGGTCTTGTCCGCCATGAAGAACAGCATGGGCTCGGAGCCCCTTTCGACGAAGGACATCTCGGCGGATCCGGGTCCGGCTCCCTTGATGTTCCCGGAGAAGGCGTCGGTCAGGATGTCCTGCCCGGCGGCGTAGAGCTTCATGGACTTGGCGATCTTGGCGGCCTTCTGGAAGCACTCCCAGGCTGCGCCGTGGACGTCGCTGTTGTTCTCGCCCTTGTAGTGGGTCATGAAGAGGTTGATGTCGTCGCCGACGCGGGTGACGTAGAAGTCCTCGATGGTCCCGGCCTTCTGGGCGTCCTTGAGGATGTCCCTGGCGGCCTGCAGCATGTCGGGGTGGGGCCTGGAGTGGCCGACCACGGAGCCGACGTCCGCTTTGATCACTGAAACCGTTACTTTCTCTTCGGACATGATGTTACACCTTTGAAGAAGAATAACTGAGTTTCCTTAATGGGGTCCTCGTAATAAAGGTGTTGGATTGCTTAAAGCCCGTTTCCGCGCATCCTGGCTCGTTTTCGTCGGGGGCCGTGCGTGCAGTTAATACGTGGCATCCGATACGGGGTGGCATGACGGGCAACATGACCCTGGTGCTCCTCCGCCACGGGGAGAGCGTTTGGAACAAGGAGAACCTCTTCACCGGTTGGACGGACGTCGACCTCTCTGACAAGGGGCGCGAGGAGGCCCGCGCCGCCGGCGAGATCATGAAAGCCGAGGGATTCGACTTCGACGTCTGCTACACCTCGTACCTCAAGAGGGCCATCCACACCCTGAACATCGCCATCGACGCCATGGACCGCGCCTGGCTCCCGGTCGTGAAGACGTGGAGGCTCAACGAGAGGCACTATGGGGCCCTCCAGGGCCTGAACAAGTCCGAGACCGCCGAGAAGTACGGCGAGGACCAGGTCAAGGTCTGGAGGAGGTCCTACGCCACGAGGCCTCCCGCACTGGAGCCCTCGGACGAGAGGAACCCCGCGACACAGCCCATGTACCGCGGGGTCCCCGCCGAGTGCCTCCCGCTCACCGAGTGCCTCGACGACACCGTGAAGCGCGCCGTGCCCTACTTCGAGGAGGAGATCAAGCCCAGGATGCTGGCCGGCGAGCGCGTGCTCATCGCCGCCCACGGCAACTCCCTCAGGGCGCTCGTGAAGGTCTTCGACGGCATGTCCGACGACGACATCGTCGGGGTGAACATCCCCACCGGCGTGCCGCTCGTCTACGAGTTCGACAGGGACTTCAACGTGGTGTCCAAGAGGTACCTCGGCGACCAGGACGCGCTGAGGGCGAAGATGGACGCAGTCGCGAACCAGGGCAAGGCCCGCTGAAACCTTTCCCGGCGGTGCTCCGTCTCCGCCGGGTTTCTCTTTTCCTTCTTTCACTCCTTCTCGGCGAATGCGCGTTTCCAGAAGGGTAGGATCCTGTCCTCAACGGTATTAATTCTTACATCTCTTGAATTGACATATACATCCAATAACGGTTTCCCAGAACGTGTCACTATACTGACCTGATTTTTCGTGTGTGTTTTC
>JAUNXZ010000033.1 GCA_030539515.1 Thermoplasmata archaeon | reverse complement strand
TGCCGCTGGAGGGCGAGGAGGCGGCCGTGGCGGTGTGCTGCTGCATAATGTCCGCATCGGTGGTCCATTCCTACGTCGACTTCGTGCCGTCGGTGTTCATCGGCGCCCCTGATGCGGAGGACGCCGTTTCCGTCCTGCCGGGGCACCGGCTCCTCCTTGAGGGCAGGGGCATGGAGGCCGTCCGGGCGGCGGCGATCGGGAGCATGATAGGGTGCTCCGCGTCGATCCTGATGGCGATACCCCTCCAATGGGCCCTGCTGAACGGTGCGGAGGGCATCCTGGACAAGCTCACCCCGGCGGTGCTCCTCATCGCTATGGCAGTGGTCCTCGGGGGCGAGGCGTCCCGCGGGAACGCGCTCTGGGGGACGGTCGCGTTCGTGCTCTCCGGGATCCTGGGGCTGCTCTGCATGACCCTCGACATCCCCATGGACGGGGTCCTCGGCGAGGGTAGCGTCATGATGCCCCTGCTGACCGGGCTGTTCGGGATCCCCGTGATGCTGGAGACCTCCGATGCCCCGAGGATACCCAAACAAGTGGACCGCGTGAAGGACCCGACGGGCCCCGTCCCGGGGCTCCGCGGGGTGCTGATGGGGGCCGTCGCGGGCTGGTTCCCCGGGATCACCGCCACGGTCGGAGCGTCGATGTCCGCCGTCATCTTCCCGGAGAGCAGGCCGGCGAGGTTCATCTCCACCGTCGCGTCCGTGGGGACGGTGACGTCGGTGCTCTCGCTGGTGACGCTGTCCGTCTCCGGGAGCGGCAGGTCGGGGACCGCGCTCGCCATCGGCGAGATAGCCGGCGACGCCGTGTCCGGCTTCATGTCGGGAGGGTTCCTCCTCCTGCTCGCCGCTGCCGCGCTCGCATCACCGGTCGGATACTGGCTGACGATAGGATCCGGGAAGCTGATGGCCGGGATGGCCGGCGGGATAAGCCCCAGGAAGCTGGGGAAGACGGTGCTCGCGCTGCTGTGCGTTCTCACCGTCCTCCTGAACGGCCCCGCGGGGCTGTTCATCCTGTTCGCGTCGACCGCCGTCGGCCTGCTGCCGTCGGCGTGCGGGACCGGGAGGACCGTGCTGTGCGGGTGCCTCCTGCTCCCGGTGACGCTGTTCGAGTTCGGGCTGTTCCGATGCTCACTCGAGCTTTGCCTGGGCCTTGGACATGAACTTGGCGTTGTCCACGACGAACCTCTCGTGCATCCCTGAGCCGACCTCGCCCTTCGAGTCGAAAACGACGACTTTGAACACGAGGCGCCTGCGGTCGACCTCCACGAGCTCGGTCTCGCAGGTCACGATCATCCCGACAGGGGATGCGGCGGAGTGGGCGACGTCCAGGCGGGTGCCGACGGTGCTGCTGCCCTCCTCCAGCTGGGGGGCGACGCTCTCGCTGGCGGTGGCCTCGATGAGCGCGATCATTGCGGGGGTGGCGAAGACGGCGAGGGTCCCGCTGCCGAGGGCAGCGGCGGTGTTCGAGTCGGTGACCTCGACGGTCTTCGTTCCCTTGATTCCGGTGCTGAGCATGTGGAGGGCGATGGCGGGAACCGATTAAACGTTGCCGACGGTTGCTGAATGCACCATAGGTGAAAACATCAAAGACCGTTTTGTTAACTTGCGGCGCAGCGAACGCCTTAAACGCAGAACGCGATTTTTTCACGATTCGCCGAGGGTTAGCAGTCCTGCATGTCGGGACGTCGCACCATCCCGGCATGCAGGAGAGCCTGAGGTAGGAGGTGGTATCCATGGTGATAACCATCACCATACGCAGGGCGTCCTGCATTGTGGTGGTCACGTTAGCCGAAGACGGCTCCGTGACCATCGAGATCATCCCGTGAGGGGTGATCGAAGGGCCCATCACGGGCCCTGGCCCCGGCTCCGCCGGGGCCTAAACCTCCTTGAAGGATCATTGCGGAGTCGCTACTTAACACCTCCCATGGCGTTTCCGCGGAATCCTTTGAGGGCCCATGCGTGTCAGGACGCAGCATCGTCCCGCCATGCAGGAGGGCCCCGGGAGGGGGTGGTATCCATGATGATAACCATCACCATACGCAGGGCAGCATGCAAATTGGTGGTCACGTTAGTTGAAGACGGCTCCGCGACCATCGGAATCGTCCCGTGAGGGGCGATCGAGACCTCCCGGGAAGGACGGACGGCTCCGGGGACGGAAGCCCCGTGTCAACGGGGGAGTCCGATCCGACAGGAGGTGATGTTGCCGTAGGTGATCGCCGTCAGCGGATGCCGTCAGACCTTCCGTATGATGCATTTCCATGATGCTACTTAACATTTCTTATCAGCAATACTCCAAGCCCGCGACGCGTGCGCGCTATGCTCACATTTACCTACTCGCACGCGATACAGAGGGAGCATGGGATTGGAAGATGACCTCTACGAGGAACTCTACGAGCTGAGGGAGAACCTCCGCGAGGAGCGGAGGCAGGCCAGCGGGCGCCAGCAGCAGGTCTGCTCCGACGAGGCCCTCAGGGAGATGGCCCAGCGCGTCCCCACGAAGGCGGAGGACTTCGCCGCCATCGAGGGCGTGGGGCAGAGGTTCGTGGAGCTCTACGGCGAGGACTTCCTCGAAGTCACGAGGAAGTACGCCATAACCGCGGCGAACGGCTCGAGCATAGATGCCGAAGCGGCGCAGACGTTACGCGAGCTGGAGAAGAAGCTCATCAACATCAACAAGGCCAACAGGCTGCTTTTCCAGCCGAAGCTGTCCAGGAAGAACGCCTTCGACATGACCACCCTGCCGGGCGCGGACATAATGGGCCTGGTGTTCGGGAACAAGCGCTCCCTGAAGCTGGTGGACTCCGCGAAGGGGCCGGACGCCGTCAAAGCGTACAAGCACCTCAACGAGATCATCCGCGAGGTCAACCGCGAGCAGAGGGACAAGGGACAGTACGACCTGTACGTCGCCTATCCGTTCGTCGAGGGCAAGATGCCCGACGGGGACCTGGACATCCGCGCGCCCCTGGCGCTGTTCCCGGTGGTTCTGGAGAAGGACACCAGGGTCATCACCCTGAAGATGGACGACTCGAGGGACGCGATATACAACAACACGCTCATCCTCGGGTTCATCAAGGCCGGGGGGCAGAACCGCCCGCTCCCGGACAACATCCTCGAGGATTACACCGCCGAGACGTTCATGTCCAACCTGGTGGACTTCTACGGGAACAACGGGATCCGCCTCGAGTACGAGAACAGGTTCCCGGAGCCTTTCGTCGAGTACAAAGCGGGCGAGTTCCCCAAGTACAGCCCCGGGGAGACGAGGCTCGTGCCGAACATCCTCATCGGGAAGTACCCCACGTACTCGAGCTCGATCCAGAAGGACTTCGACGGGATGCTCGCCGGACGCGAGATCAACGGGATCCTGAACGATCTGATCGTCGACCTGAACAAATCCGACTTCCTGTCGGATTTCCCCCTGCCGCTCACCGAGGCGGAGATGGAGAAGAAGGGCCTGGAGGCGTCCGAGAGGGACATGTTCTACATCAACTCCCTCAACAGCTCCCAGGAGAGCATCCTCACCGCCATGGACCGCGGCGACGAGATCGTCGTCCAGGGGCCCCCGGGGACCGGCAAGTCGCAGGTCATCACCGGGCTGATCACCTCCGCCGTGATGAAGGGCAAGACCGTCCTGATGGTCTCCGAGAAGAAGACGGCGCTCGACGTCGTCTACTCGAGGCTCGGGACCCTCTCGAAGTACTGCCTGCAGATCGACGACGTGGCCAACAAGGAGAGCTTCTACAAACAGCTCGCCAGGATGCTGGAGGCCGGCACACCGAAGACGTCCTGCGACGTCGACTCGGTGTCGGACAGCATCGACAACGACGTGCTCCTGCTGGACAACATCGCCGACGTCATGTACAAGCCCGGCGAGTTCGGCATCGAGCCGTACAAGCTGTACAGCATGGACCGCTGGCTGGACCTCAGCGACAAGCGCCAGTTCGACGAGTACAAGATCCTCAAGGACAACATCGAGCCCTCGCTGCTCGACCTCAAGTACCCCGTTGTGAAAGAACTCCACAGGAAGTTCGCCGACCCGACCCTGATGAAGAACTTCGACGAGTACAAGCGCCTGGTCGCCAAGTACCCGTGGATGACACAGATGAAGCCGGACCTCTCCGAGTACAACATCGGCGAGATGAAGGCCGACCTGCTCGACCTGGAGAAGCAGATGTCCGAGTGGAAGTCCAAGGGCTTCATGGGCAAGCTGTTCTCCAAGGGGAAGGTGACACGCGAGGCCACCGCCATGGCGGACAGGTACTTCGCCAACTACAACGAGCACACGGTCAACTCGGTCATGGACGACCCCCGCGTCTACTTCGACGGCCTGGACGGGTACGAGACCTACTCCGCTAGGGCAACGGTCTACGGCAAGCTGAACGCCGACGAGAAGAACTACGGCGACGACATCCTCGGCGTGTCCGGGGAGACCAAGATGTCCTTCACGGACAGCAACGACAGGATCTACGACTGGATCCTGAACGATCATCTGCAGAAATTCGACGCGTCCCACAAGGACATCATGCAGGAGATATGGGACTTCGAATCGATCATCGCCGACATGGACCGCAAGATCGCGCAGAAGCGCGAACTGTGCAGGGACAAGGTGGAGGAGGTCTTCCAGCAGAACCTGAAGTACATCACCGAGTCCAAGAGGCGCGGGGACATCAACAGGATCATCGAATCCAAGAGGAAATGGAACCTCAACAAGTTCATCGGCCGCTACGGGTACGAGCTGTTCAAGGGCGTGCGCGTGTGGCTCCTCACCCCTGAGGTCGTCTCCGAGATCCTCCCGCTGGAGATGGGCATATTCGACGTGCTGATCTTCGACGAGGCCTCGCAGATGTACGTGGAGAAGGGCGTTCCCTCCATCTATCGTGCGAAGAAGGTCATCGTCGCCGGCGACCACAAGCAGCTCCGCCCCTCCTCCCTCGGAGTGGGGAGGATCGAGTACGAGAGCGACGAGGACGACCCGGAGGACGATGTGTCCGCCGCATTGGAGGAGGAGAGCCTGCTGGACCTCGCCAGGTCGAGATACGACTCCATCCTGCTGAACTTCCACTACAGGTCGAAGTACGAGGAGCTCATCGCGTTCTCCAACTACGCGTTCTACGGCGGGAGGCTGTACGTCTCCCCGAACGTGGAGGAGCCGGAGCGCCCGCCCATAGAGGTGTTCCGCGTGGACGGCCTGTGGGAGGACAAGTCCAACATGGCCGAGGCCAGGAAGATCGTCGCCCTGCTGAAGGAGTTCCTGACCACCAGGAAGAACAACGAGACCGTCGGGGTCATCACCTTCAACTCCTCGCAGAGGGACCTGATAAGCGATGTCCTGGACGAGGAATGCGCCTCCGACCCGTCCTTCGGCAAGATCGTCAACGACGAGATGCGCCGCTTCGACAACGGCGAGGACGTCGGTCTGTTCATCAAGAACATCGAGTCCGTCCAGGGGGACGAGCGCGATGTGATAATGTTCTCCATCGGGTACGCGAAGAACTCCGAGGGCAAGCTGATGCAGAGGTTCGGATGGCTGAACAACCGCGGAGGCGAGAACCGCCTCAACGTCGCCATCTCCCGTGCGAAGCGCAAGATCATGATCGTCACGTCCTTCGAGCCGGAGGACCTCCAGGTCGACAACGTGAAGAACGACGGCCCCAGAATCCTGAAGAAGTACCTGCAGTACGCCCGCGCCGTGAGCGACGGGGACCGCGGGCTGGCGGACTCCATCCTCCAGTCCTTCGGGGACGACAGGTGGTCGGTTCCCGACGAGATCGGCGCCTCCAAGGTCGCGGACCGCGTCTACAGCGCCCTGACCCGCAAGGGATACACCGTCGAGAGGAACGTCGGAATAGGCGGCTATCAGATCGACCTCGCCGTGAAGCAGAACAACAGGTACATCCTGGGCATCGAGTGCGACAGCCACCTGTACACCCTCGACTCGTCCACCCGCGAGAGGGACTACCACAGGCAGAAGTACCTGGAGTCCCGCGGATGGAGCATCCACAGGGTCTGGACCCCGGGCATGTGGAAGAACCCCGAGAGGGAGATCTCCCGCATCATCGAAGCGATCGAGAAGAGCAACGACCGCCGCTGACGGTCCCTTCCCCCGGGCTCCGGCCCGGGGTCTAAACATCAATGAGCCAGCTACATATTTCACGGCGTTAGGGGCATAGTATATAGGCAAGGATGCGCATTACCGAAACGCTATGAGCGTGACCTTCCGGCCATGGGACTACATCGACAGGAGAGCTCTGCTCATCCTCATCGGGAGCATACTCCTGACGCAGGCCCTGGTCATGGTCAGCGAGCTCCTGCCGAGCGCGGTCAAGCCGTACATGGCGATGACCTTCATCCTGGGGATCCTGTTCGGGCCCTGGGGCGCGCTCGGAGCCACCCTCGTGAGCCTCCATCGGGACATGACCGCGGTGAGCTTCGCGGAGCCCGCGACCATCGCGCTCGACTTCGTGCTCACGTTCATCATGGGGTACATACCCTACAAGCTGTGGTACAGCAACACCCGCAGCGGCAGGTCCAAGCCCCCGGTGTTCGACTCCTCGAGGAACATCATAGACTTCGTGCTGGTGATGGTCGCCTCCGGCGTCATCTACACGGCGCTGTACAACATCCTCTACGGGTTCGTGGACGGCTTCGTCCACTTCGACGCCCAGGACATGGGGATGTTCCTGAACCTCATCGGGTTCTCGCTGCTGTTCGGGATGCTCGCCATCGTGCTGTGCAGGTACGTGGGGCTGAGGTTCTGGACGCCCGTGCGCAGGGTCGGCACCGACTTCCGCGACAGGATAGACCCGAGGATCTACGACGTTGCCCTCGTGCTGAGCGTGGCGATTCCGGCGATCATCTGCCAGCTGACCAGCGCGGATTACCTGATCGTCGCGATGATCGCCGGATACGGGCTGTGCCTGTTCTACTGCCTCAGGCCGGTCAGGTCCGTGGAGTACACCGACAAGCTCACCGACATCGGCAACGGCATCATGCTCAACAGGTTCGACGCGAAGCTGACGGACCGCATCATCATCATCGGCGTCATCTGCGGCCTGTTCATCGGGTTCGTGACGATCGTGGCGTTCTACATGGGGATTCTCGTGGAGATCCCCGGGATCGAGAACTACATCCACGTTGGGAAGAGCTCCGAGGGCATGACCGTCGACGAGCTCGCCAGGGACGCCTCGCTGACGATCTATCTCGGATCGACCATGATCGTGTTCTTCGCGGGCGCGGTCATCTACCTGGGGTACGTGGAGAAGACCATCACCCGCCCGCTCGGGGAGATCGCAGACGCGGCGAAGGACTTCGCGGCGCTCGGCGTCGTGGCGTCGAGCGCGGGGATGACCAACACCTGCGCCCCCTACGTCAAGAAGAACAGCGAGATCGGGGAGCTCGCCCGCTCGCTGGACAAGATGTCCACGGACACCGTGAGCTACGTCAGGGACATCAACTCCCTGAACCGCGAGCGCCAGGCCTACAGGACGGAGCTGTCCATCGCGCGCCAGATCCAGATGAGCTTCGTGCCCAGGAACTTCGACGCGGTCGACGACATGGGCGTCCGCATCGCCGGCGTCATGGACGCGGCGAAGTTCGTCGGAGGGGACCTCTACGACTTCACGGCCGTGGACGACACCCGCGTCGCCCTCGTGATAGGGGACGTCTCCGGGAAGGGGGTCCCCGCGGCGCTGTTCATGTCCATCGCCAAGGCCCTGATGGAGGATCATATACGCCTCGGATCATCCACAGGGGAGGTGTTCACCATCGTCAACAACTCGCTGGTGAAGGAGAACACCGAGATGCTGTTCGTCACCTCGTGGATAGGATACCTCGATACGGAGACCGGCGAGGTGGAGTACTCCAACGCCGGCCACTGCCCCCCGCTCATCTGGAGAGCTTCGGAGGGAAAGGCGGAGTACCTGAAGATGGTCGCCATGCCCATCCTCGGCATCGTCCCGGAGACGGAGTACATCGTCGAGAGGACCAGGCTCGAGCCGGGCGACAGGATCCTCATCTACACGGACGGCGTCACCGAGGCCAACTCCGACTACACCGGGTTCTACGGCAGCGACCGCCTGAAGGAGATGTTCGAGAACACGGCGCACGCGTCGGTGGAGGAGCAGATCCGCGCGATACGAGAGGACATCCGCCTGTTCACCGAGGGCGCGGACCAGTTCGACGACATCACGATGCTTCTGACGGAGTATCAGGGCAGGCCCGTGCGCAGCACCGGCCTGGGGCCCCAGCACGAGCTCATCGGCAGCGAGCCGCTGGACCCCGAGGTCGCAGGCTCCCCTTGACGGCCACCATGTCCTGGTAGGCCGCGCCCCAGGCGCAGAGGTCGTCCAGGATGGGGATCAAAGACATCCCGACCGTGGTGAGCGCGTACTCGGTGTGGGGCGGCGACTCCGACAGGACCTTCTTGGAGATCAGCCCGTCCGCCTCCAGCTCCTTCAGCGAGATGCTCAGCATGCGGGACGTGGCGTCGCCTTCGAGCACCTTCCGGATCTCGCTGAACCTCTTCGGCCCCCCGGCCGAGAGCATCCAGACTATGGCGATCTTGTGCTTCCCGCCGATGAGCCTCAGCACCGTCTTTATCGGGATGTCCTCCTCCACGCCCATGACCGTCCGAATGGGGTTAACGGGGATAACCGTTGCCATTCCACTCTATCCCCATCAAATATCAGGGATTCGATTCACGCCCATGGGATTCAGGGAGCTCACGCAGGAGAGGTACTCCTCCAGGAAGTACACCGGGCAGAAGGTCGAGAAGGAGAAGCTCGAGGCTATCCTCGAAGCCGGGCGCATCGCGCCCACCGCGAAGAACCTCCAGCCGGTCCGCGTCATCGCGGTGGACTCGGACGAGGGCATGGCCAAGATCGCCAAGACCGCGCGCCTCTACGGCGCGACGCTGGCGCTCATCGTCGTCGCCGACAGATCCAGGGCATGGGTGAGGCCGTTCGACGGCAAGAACTTCGGGGACATCGACGCGTCCATCGTCACCACGCAGATGATGTACGAGGCCCAGGAGCTCGGACTCGGATCGGTGTGGATAGGCTACTTCGAGCCGAACATCATCAAGGAGGAGTTCGGGCTCGGCGAGAATGAGGAGGCGTCCAGCATCCTCGCGGTAGGCTACCGCGCGGACGAGACCTCGGCGAACCACGGGAAGAGGAACCCCATGTACGAGTTCGCGTCCAAGGCGGATTAAGTCATTCCTAAATACTCATGGGGAGATTGGGGAAACATGGCTAAGACAACCATCAAAGTGGAAGGCATGATGTGCGAGGGCTGCGTCAAGACCGTCAGGGAGTCCCTGGAGAAGGTCCCCGGCGTGACCTCGGTCGACGTGAACCTGAAGAAGGGCACCGCCGTCGTCCAGCAGGACGGCGTGGCGGACGATGTGCTCGTGAAGGCGGTCGTCGACGCCGGGTTCCGCGGATCCGTCAAGCACGGGCTGTTCGGATGAAGACCCGCATATTCAGGGTGGGCGGCATGACGTGCGCCGCCTGCTCCAACCGCATAAACACCGCGGTGCAGGCACTGGACGGCGTCCAGTCCTGCAACGCCAACATCGGCAACAACACCGCCACCGTGGTGTACGACGAGACGGTCCTGAAGGAATCGGACATCGTCAAAGCCATCACGGGCGCCGGATACCAGGTGGTCAGCGACGACCGGGCCGAAGCGGACCGCATGGCGCTGAAGGACCTGGCCGACAGGAAGAGGGACCTGATAATCGCGATAGTGTTCACGATCCCGCTGAGCTTCCTGGCCATGAGCCACATGTTCGGGCTCCATCTGGGGCTCGAAGCGATGACGATGTGCATCGTGCAGATCGTCCTGCTCCTGCCGATACTGTACGCGGGAAGGCGCTTCTTCAGGAAGGGCATCCCCGCGCTGTTCTCGAAGAGTCCTACAATGGACTCTCTGGTGTCCCTCGGGTGCACCGCGTCGGTGCTCCTCGGGCTGTACGCCACGTGGCAGGTCTGGAACGGCGACTCGATGGCGGTGCACTCGCTGTACTTCGACTCGGCGGGCATGATCATCGCGCTCGTCAGCATCGGGAAGTACCTCGAGGCCCGCTCCAAGTACCGCACCAACGACTCGCTCCGCAGGCTGCTGGAGATGGCGCCCGACGAGGCGACCGTCATCAGGGATGGTGCCGAGGTTGTCGTGAAGTCAACCGAGCTTGTCCTGGGGGATGTCATCCTAATCCGCCCGGGCGAGAAGGTGCCGACCGACGCAACCGTGGTGGAGGGCGAGTCCGCCGTCAACGAGTCGATGCTCACGGGCGAGAGCATCCCCGTGACCAAGAGGCCCGGGGATGTGGTGTACGGCGCCACCGTCAACGGCTCCGGGAGCTTGAGGGCGAAGGTGGAGAAGGTCGGCGAGGACACCGTCCTCTTCCAGATCGCCAGAATGATGGAGATGGCCCAGGGCACCAAGGCGCCCGTGGCGAACATCGCGGACCGCGTTGCGGCGGTGTTCGTTCCCGTGGTCATCGTCATCGCGGTGCTCGCCTGCATCGGATGGCTCCTGGCCGGGAGGGACGTCGAGTTCGCCCTCACGATAGCAGTGTCCGTCCTCGTCATCTCCTGCCCCTGTGCGCTCGGCCTCGCCACGCCGCTGGCCATCGTCGTCGGAACGGGGATAGGGACCAAGCACGGGATCCTCTACAAGACCGCCGCTTCGCTCGAAGGCGCCGCGAACATCGACACCGTCGTCCTCGATAAGACAGGCACGTGCACCGTCGGGCACCCCGAGGTCGTTTCCGTCTCCACGGAGATGGACGAGAAGGCCCTCGTGGGAATCGTCACGGCCGCGGAGAAGGACTCCGAGCACCCGCTCGGGGAGGCGGTCGTCAGATACGCTTCCAAGATCGAGGCGACCATCCCGGAGCACTCCGGGTTCGAGAGCGTCACCGGAGGCGGCGTCAGGTGCACAGTCGACGGGAAGGACGTCCTGGTGGGAAGCACCGCGTTCCTCTCGGAGAACGGCGTCGCCGTCCCCGAGGGTGCCGACGCGGCCGCGTCCGAGGGACGCACCTGCATCCTCGCGTCCGTGGACGGCGCCTACGCGGGAACCATCGCCATCATGGACCCGATCCGCGAGGAGAGCCCCGCCGCCATCGCTTCCATGAAAGCCGACGGCCTCCGCGTGATGATGGTCACGGGGGACCGCAGGAGCACAGCGGAGCACATAGCCGCCGAGCTCGGGATAACCGAAGTGAAGGCCGAAACGAAGCCGGGCGACAAGCTGGAGATCGTCAAGGACCTCCAGGTCGCCCAGGCCCGCGTGGCCATGACCGGCGACGGAATCAACGACGCGCCCGCGCTCACGCAGGCGGACATAGGGATAGCCGTAGGCTCGGGAACCGACATAGCGATAGAATCCGCGGACGTCGTCATGATGAACGACGACCTCCGCAGCGTGCCCGCGTCCATCGAGATCGGACGGGCGACCCTTCACAACATAAGGCAGAACCTGTTCTTCGCGTTCGTCTACAACGCCATCTGCATCCCCATAGCGGCCGGACTTCCGGTGCTGCTAGGGTACGACGGCCTTGTCGACCAGATGCCGATGATCGCGGCTGCGGCGATGTCGCTGTCCTCCATCTCGGTGGTATCGAACGCGATGAGGCTCAGGTCCTTCAGGCCCTCGGCGCTAAGCGCGCCGACGTCACCCTGAGGGTGCCGCCCGAGCGCGACCACTCGCGCTCCGAAGAAACTATCTCAAGGGGAGCGGAGTGCATGGGCGAGTCCACGGTGAGGGACTCGTACTCGCCTCCCTCCCCCATTATGCTTATCCCCGTCTTCGCGCGGATCGCCTTGAGCTCCTCGACCGCCCGAGCGTCGATGGTGCGGCCGAGCCACTCCTCGCCGAGGCCCTCGGCGTAGCATCCCACGATTATCGAGCGGATCCCGGAGTCCAGGAACTGGTCCATGAGCATGTCCTGGTCCTTCCTCCAGAGGGGCGCTATGAGCTTCAGGCCCAGGTCCCCGCAGACGATGTTCATCCTATCCCACTGGTAGTCCGACCAGATGGCTCCCGATACCACCCCTTCGACGTCCAGTCCCTCGAGCGCCCTGCGGAGGCCGTCCATGTCGCCCTCCTCGGTGCCCGAGCTGGGAGCCGTCACGAGCTTTTTCCCCATGGACTCCGCCATCAGCGGGACCACGGAGAGGTTCGGGGTGTGGAAGATCCACGAGGCGGCGTCCTCGGGGACGACGTTCACCAGGTACGGGACGTCGTGGCCGGACTGCTCCGCGAGGTAGAGCGAGAATGTGGAATCCTTCCCTCCGGAGTACAGCGACGCGAGCCTCATGCCCCGGGGGAACACGGCATACGTTATAACTGTCCCGCATGCGGCAGGATTGTTCCCAACGCCCCATTCCTCATCATTATCTTTTTCTTTCTTTTTTGAAAAAGATAAAGATAAAGATAAAGAAACACTATCCCACCATGGAAGGGATCGTGTGGAGAGTCAGAACGAAGAATGGAAAAGGGATTGGAAGCCAGGCTATCTGAAAGAGATATGCGGGATGGCCAACACAAACGGTGGAGTGCTGAAGATCGGTATCGAGGATGATGGAAAAATCGTGGGAGTTAAGGATCTCAAGGGCACGATGAAGTCCATTTCAGACACGATTCCGCAGACGCTCGGAATAATCCCGACAGTGGAATGCGACGAGAACACGGGCGTCATATCTATCATCGTCGAGAAAGCGGAGATTCCCGTGGACTATGACGGCAGATTCTACATACGCATAGGCAACACCACACAGATTGCAAAAGGAAGGGCATTCGACCGCCTTGTTCAAAGAAGATCTGAGACAGATTGGATAGACCAGCCAGTCATTGGCCTGGCATATACGGATCTGGATGACGAAGCGATTGAATTCTTCAAAACACGCTCGACAAAGGCTGGCCTGATCGAGGAAAGGAATCTTGTTTGCTCGAACGAGGAACTCCTCCACAGGCTGAAGCTCTCTGACGGAAAGAACATAACCCGTGCTGGAGCTCTGCTGTTCCACCCACACCCCGAAGATATCATCCAAGGGTCGTTCACGAAGGTCGGAAAGTTCGATTCGGACCTCGTCTCGCATGACATTGTATCCGGGCCGCTGGCCACAAGGCTGGACCGCATAATCGACATCCTGTACACCAAATACATTTCCAGGCACGTCACATACGAAGGGATGACCCGCGTAGAGGCTTCGCCGTATCCTGACCAGAGCCTCAGAGAGAGTCTGGTCAACGCTCTGGTCCACAATGACTACGCCGCCCGCAATCCGGTCACGATTATGATAAAAGACGATGAGCTGTCGATACATGACAACGGCGGCCTACCCATCGGATGGTCCATAGACAATCTGCTCGGAGAACACAGATCCAAGCCCTCCAATCCCACCCTTGCGGACATATTCTTCAGAATGGGATATGTCGAGAGCTGGGGCCGCGGAATAGAGCGCATCATCGAAGGATATGAAGGAACCAATGCTAAACTCCCTGAGTTCGAGGCAAGCGACTATCATTTCCTGGTTACCCTGTCACCGATCAGCTTTGAATCCAATGTCAGGCTTGTGGTGACGCCTGAGGATGTTACATCCAAGGTGTGCAAGATCATATCCGACAAGGGTGAAGCCAGTTTCAGGGAGATCTGCAGCGGCATCGACGTGAGCAATCGCGACAACACAGTCAGGAAGATCATAAAGGAACTGGAATCGAAGGGAATCGTTGAGAAGACTCTCCCCAACACCCCTCGTAGTAGGAACCAGAAGTACCGCATGAAGAAATGAAAGGTTCCTTCTCGGTCCGAGAAGGAACCTTGGTTCCTTTATCTTTATCTTTATCTTTTTGAAAAAGAAAGAAAAAGATAATGATAAAGATCGAACCGGACGGGCCCTTGTTAACGAAAATCGGGAAAATCATTAGTAAGAAACGGCTCCGGCGACGGGCTTCCGCCCCGACGGAAAAGCTGATTAAACCTGTATGGATAACGTGGACCAGAGGCACCGGTTATGGGTCTGGAAGCAGCCGAGATGAAGAGGATCGTGGCGGAGGCCGCGGTCGACGAGTACGTCAGGGACGGTATGAACGTCGGTCTCGGGACCGGCTCCACCGCATACTACGCGATCAGGAGGATCGGGCAGCTCGTCAACGAGAACGGCTACAGGCTCAGGTGCGTCGCCACGTCCGTGCAGAGCGAGGAGCTCGCCCGCGGATGGGGGATCGAGGTGGTCGACCTCGACGAGGTCGACAAGCTGGACGTGACCATCGACGGGGCGGACGAGATCGACCCGAAGATGAACCTGGTGAAGGGCCTCGGGGGAGCGCTCCTGAGGGAGAAGATCGTCGCGGCCGCCACGGTCACGGAGATAATCGTTGCCGACGACTCCAAGCTGGTCCCCAAGCTGGGGACAAAGGCCCCGCTGCCGGTCGAGGTTCTGAGGTTCGGGCACGAGCACACCAGCCACGCGCTGAAGAGGCAGGGCTGCGAGCCGGTGCTCAGGATGAAGGACGGACAGCCGTTCGTCACAGACGGCGGGAACTACATCTACGACTGCAGGTTCCCGGAGGGCATCGACAACCCGTTCTTCA
>JAUNXZ010000154.1 GCA_030539515.1 Thermoplasmata archaeon | reverse complement strand
ATGAACGCCTTCTCCTCGGGCTTCCACTCGCCGGTGACCGGGATGTCGTACGCGTTGGCCGGGAAGAACATGTCCAGCTCCCTGGGGACCGCTCCGAGCGGGGAGGTCACGATGACCTCGTGGACCAGGGTGTCGTGCTGGGCCGTGTGGATGGCGGACGCGAACGCCCTGTGGGACTTGGAGATGTGGTAGGGCTTCTTCGCCGAGCACGGTAGGAGCACCAGGATGCGCTTGCAGGCGGGCTTCCTGTAATCCTTGATGGCATTGCGCCAGCGGACCACCTCCGGGCGCCTGAGCGCCTGTACGGTGTTGCTGCAGAACCTGCATCCGACGGTGGAGCAGGTCTCCTCGGCGTAGGCGTAGCCGACGCGGTCGTAGATCCTCAGCGTGGCGACGCCCGAGGGCGTGGAGGCGGACCTCTGGTCGGCCAGCTCCCTGAGCCTGTCGGCTTTGATGAAATCGGATATGAGCGAGACCTCCGCCTCTAGGGCGCGGACGTTGGCCTCCGACTGGTCCTCCTTGGTGGCGAACTCCGCCTCCGGGACCAGCCTCATGCCGCGGAGCCCGGCGGCCCTGCACAGGGAGTCGTCGACCACGTCGACGCCCATGAGCGCCAGGAGTGCGGCTGTGGACGGCTCGGCGATGCCGAGCATCACGAGCAGGCGGCCGAATCCCGCGGCCTCGCGGATGCGGATGACGGCGTCTACCAGGCGGCGGGAGTCGTGCCTCAGCTCGAACGCGTTGGGAACGACGACGACCTCGGCGGACTCATCTATGGAGAGATCCTCCGGGAACGGCAGCCTGACGACCTCGACGCCGTCGACCACCCTGGGCTCGGACTCCATGCCCGATGCCGCGGTGATCAGCAGGCCCTCCTCGAGGGGGACCTCCGTCCCCAGCAGGCGCAGGACCCTGCCCGACGGCCCGACCGTGATTCCGACGGGTCCGTCCGATGATGATGACAGGACCGCAGGCGTCACGAGCCTGGGACCGTCCTTCGACCTTGCGTACTCGCAGACCCTTGCCCTCTGGGACCTGGCGACGACGTCCAACATGCATCGGGCGACGGATGCGCGGGATATCAACCTTTGGCCGGATTATGATGGCGTTTTTGAAATATCGGAATGCCATCTGCCATCCATGTTCGAGCTGCCTGGGCCGGAAGCGATAGACGGGATGCTGGCTGAAGTGGACCAATCCGTGGTCGAGGATGCCCGCTCCGCCATCGGGGAGCTGAACTCCACGGTCATATCCCGCATGGACGCGGGACGGTCGTCATGGCTCATCGTACTCCTGGAGGCCCGCTGCAGCTGCAGCATCGAGCGGATAACCCCTCCGTGGGAGTCCGTCGTGTCCGGATCGGACGAACCGGACGTTCTTCTGGTCCGGGGATGCGCCTCCGCGCTGGCATCCCTCGTCGAATCGGGCTCTCCGCCCGGCATGATCGAGAAGGTGTGCTCGTCCGTCCTCGGTACGCCGACGCATATGCGCTGGCCCGGCGAGGAGGTGAACCTCGTGGACCCGCAGGGCCGCGTCGTCCTGGAGATGCCCCCGGGATCCGAGGTGGGTAAACTCATCACGGGGCTGAACTCGTGGTTCTCCTCCAGCCGGGCGGACCATCTTGTCGCTTCAGCCGCATACCACGCCCTGTTCGAGTCGGTCCACCCGTTCCGCGACGGGAACGGGAGGACCGGACGCGTCCTGCTGGCCTCGTCGCTCGATTCCTTGGTGTCTCCGGCCCTGCTGGCACACAGGAGGGACTACTACAGGATGCTGAACCGCCTGAACAGGGACATCGACATCCTGGGGGACTGGTCGGCCTTCGTCCTGGAATGCGCGACGGAGTCCTCCCGTTCGGTTCTCCGCATCGTCCGGGACACCGACGACGGCGACCTCGACGGTCTGGCCATCGCCCTGGGGCGCGGCCTCCGACGTCGGGCGTATAAACCCCGACGCGATAACAGGGGCATGAAGAAGGAGGGAGGCAGATTCGACTTCCTGTCGGCCATGGGCCCGGGCCTCGTCCTCCAGGAGCTCCTCTACGGCTTCATCATGGAGCTCATCTTCGTCACGGCCACCAGGATCGGGATGCTCCAGTACGACTCCTCCCTCCAGCTGGCCATCGTCATCATCGGCATGAACGCCACCTGGGGCGCCATCGACGCCGTGGTGTTCTTCCTCATCGGAGGGTTCAGCTCGCGGAAGCACGTGATGATGATCCGCAACGGCAGGAAGGGCGGGAAGGACCGCGAGGAGGCCATATCGTACCTGCTGGACGAGTTCGGCGGCACCCCCCTGGACGCCCTCACCGAGGAGGACGAGCGCAGGATATGCGAGAGGATCCTCGAGTGCGAGACCGAGTCCAACGCGGACATCCGGAGGGACCAGAGGCAGTCCGCGCTGAGCTCCTTCGGGTGCTTCGTGGTGACCCTGTTCACGCTAATCCCCGTGGTGCTGCCGATACTCCTCATCGAGCCCCTGGAGACCGCCCTGATCGTCGCCTCCGCCCTGTCCTCCTGCACCCTGTTCTTCGTCGGCTACAAGATGAAGGACTACTTCTCGGTGAACGGAT
>JAUNXZ010000153.1 GCA_030539515.1 Thermoplasmata archaeon | reverse complement strand
GTGGAAGAACGAGAAGAAGGCCGAGAAGCTCGTCGAGATCGTCGCCGAGAAGATGTCCATCAGCGTGGACAAGGCCTACGACATGTTCGGCAACATGCTGCTGGAGGACTACGAGTCCCTCTACGACTCGTTCGAGTCCGCCGTGGCGGACACCGACGCGTTCCTGGAGGACTACGAGGGCGAGTGGCTGGAGACATTCATGGAGGTCGCCCGCGAGAACGTCGCGGCTCCCTCCGTGCAGATCGACGGCATCCTCGAGATGACCTCCCCCGCACCCAACGGCATGGAGCTCGTCCGCAACGCCCTCCTCAAGGGAGTGGCCGCTGCTGATGGAGCAGACGCGGAGATCACCTGCGTCGGATGCCCCAGGTACAGGGTCGTCGTCAGGGCGCCCGAGTACAAGGAGGCCGAGGAGATCATGAAGGAGATCTCCAACGCCGCCATCGGCGACCTGGTCGCCAACGGAGGGACGGCGTCCCTCAAGCGCGAGAGCAGATGAGCTCCCGCATCAGGCGCTGCACCGGCTGCGGCCGGTACACCCTGGATTCTGTCTGCGGGTGCGGAGCGCGCACTGCGTGCCCCGTGCCCCCCAAGTATTCTCCCGAGGACCGCGTGGGCGCCTACCGGCGCAAAGCGGTCGTCGACTCCTGGAACAGGGAGTGAAATTCTAACTCATAACCTGCGGAGGATCGAGTCGACCCTCCCGCGGATGCCCGTGTCCTTCTGACGGGACGGCTCCTCGGGCGCGTAGTCGCGCTCCTCGTCGTATGCGATACGGTACCTCCCCGCGGGGTACAGCTCGGAGAAGAACGCGAAGCCGATCCACTTCGAGAGGGGCCTGTCCTCCTCCATCGGGGGGACGTAGTACCTGCGCACCCCGGGCAGGAGCATCAGCGCGAAGACCACCACCACGAGCGGAAGCACGATGATGGGGTCGAGGGTCACCATCGACGAGACGGAGCCCATATCCTTCGTGTACGTCCCCACGATCGTGAACAGCAGCAGGAGAAGCGAGCCGCGGACGGCCTTCTTCCAACCCTTGGGGCGGCGCGACGATATCCCCAGAAGCGCGTCCGCCGTCACGAAGAGCATGGCGATCTCGCACAGGAAGATGAACAGGTTCCAGCTGACGCCCGTGGGCATGCCGCCCCCCGGGCCCTCGTTCAAGAGGTACATCGCCAGGACACCGATCTTCCCGACGTAGATGGACAGGATGAGCACGAGGAATCCCTCCGCCACGAGCAAAGCCAGCGGCCTCTTCGATGGGTTGCTCCCGTCCTTCCGCGCCATGAGGGGGCGATGTTTTTCTACGGCTATATTGTTGCCGACGCATGCACAGGAACCGGGCCGCGGACGAGTTCGTGAACTGCGTCGTGAGGAGGGGCGACAAGGACCTCCTTCTGAAGCCGTCGCTCATCATTCTCGCGCTCGTCGTTCCCCTGATTCTCGGGTCGGTCCTCGCTCTCGGGTCGGTCTTCTACATCGACGCCAACTCGTCGCACCAGATGTTCCCGCACGACCAGGCGTCCCAGGACAGGCTCGTGGCGACGTTCCTGTACACCCTGTTCGCCACCGAGGCGGCGTTGGCATCGTTCCTGGTGTTCTGCGTCACCAGGAGGAACCGCAACCACCTGGATAGGGACAAAGTGTGGATGACGTCCCTGTGCGACTACGTGGAATCGCACGGAGGCGACGCCAAGGAGATGAGGAAGCTCTCCGAGAAGACCGTCGGCAGGTACGGCGAGATGGTCGCCATGTGCTCCAAGGCTGTGTGGGCGTTCCTCGTCGTCGTTCTCGCGTGCACCGGGATCGTGCTCAGCTACACCATGGGGCTGTTCGAGGACGGGTGGTCCCTCCTCGGCATCGGCGCCGTGGCGCTGATCTATGTGCTCCTGATACTCCAGTTCGCGTTCACCGTGAGCGCGGTTTTCGGGCTGCCGGCGCGCCACGACAGCGTCCAGGCGAAGTTCACCGAGGAGCTGGAGAGGAAGTGCGCCCTGTTCGGGCTGTACGTCGGGAAGATGGAGCACACCGTCAAGCGCAGGGGAATCTGGATCCACGCCGTGCTGATGGTTATCACGCTGGGGATGTACTCCTTCGTGTACCTGTTCATCGCCTGCCGCGACATGAACCAGCACCTCCGGTCCCAGTGGGACTACGAGGAGGAGCTGATGCGCAAGATCGTGGAGTTCGAGGGCGGCAGGGGCATCGAGTGCACCGAGGAGGGGGCGCCCGGGAAGGCCGCCAGGTTCCTCGGGAACCTGATGTGATCTTTTCGGGGAAGCCAGCGTCCCGGGAGTGAGGGTTTTTTCGGTGTTTAACACTGTGAAAGTGAGGGTTTTTTCGGACTTTTCGGGGTCGGAAGTGAGGGTTTTTTCAGGACCCGGCTGAAGAGGGATTGCGCCTCCGCAAAGGTCTTCGTGAATAGTTTAATATAAACCCTCGATATCCTTGGTCTGTCCCCACCTAGCTCAGACTGGCTAGAGCGGCTGACTGTAGAGTGTCTTCGGAAGAAAACCGATACAGCCGCTGAAATCAGCAGGTCCCCTGTTCAAATCAGGGGGTGGGGACCATTCCTGTTCTCTCGGTTTCGTTGTTTCCCGGCGT
>JAUNXZ010000032.1 GCA_030539515.1 Thermoplasmata archaeon | reverse complement strand
CCCTGGCGAGCATCTCCTGGAAGGCCTCGAAGAACTCGGGGCGGCAGTCCGGGTATCCGGAGTAGTCGACCGCGTTGGCGCCGATGTAGATCCTGTCGGCGTCGATGGACTCGCAGAGCCCGGCCGCGATGCTCAGGAACACGATGTTCCTGGCCGGAACGTACGTGACGGGGATCTCCTCGCTGAGCTCCCCCTCGCGGTCCATGGGGACGTCGATGTCGCTCCTGGTGAGCGCCGAGCGGAACGAGCTCAGGTTCAGGTCGATGACCACGTGGCTCACGTTGTAGTGTTTGCAGACGTTCTCCGCGGAGATCAGCTCCTTGGTGTGCCTCTGGCCGTACCTGAAGCTGATCGCGGTGACCTCGCACCCGTCGTCCAGGGCCTTGGCGAGGCACGTGGTGGAGTCGAGCCCTCCCGACAGGAGCACGACGGCCTTCGGCATCGGAGCACCTCTGTGTACCAGGCGGTCTGCCCGCGCTCCTCGTCCAGGCCGATCGACACGGACCTGACGTTCGACGGGAAGTCTATGTCTGCGACCATCCTGAGGGTCATCATCCTGGCCATCTCCTCGGCCGTGGTGTTGGGGATGTCCAGCAGGGTGACGTCCATCCTGGGGATGACGTACCTCTTGCCGCAGGTCAGCGCCTCGACGGACTCGCCGTCAACGGTGACCTTCACCTCCTCGGACTGGGTGGGCAGGAGCGTCTTGTGGTCCATCTCCTCGATGATCTCCCTCAGCTCCCTCTTCAGGACCACGAAGTCCATGATCATCCCGTCCTCCCCGATGTCGCCCTCGAGCCTGAGCCTGACGATGTACGAGTGGCCGTGCAGCCTGGAGCACTTCTCGTGCCTGGGGATGAAATGGCACGCCGAGAACCTGATCCCGGCGTACCCGCCGTCGATCTCCAATATCATTGCGAATCCTCCGCTAGCTTCCTTGCCAGGGCAATCGAGTCCCTGTAATCGGTTTTGGCGCGGGACGTGTCTATGAACACCTTCCCCGCGTTGACGGTGGGCGCACCGAGCGCCCTGGCCCCTCCGATGAAGTGGAGGGTCCTGAACATGATGTTGCCGGTGATGCCCTCGGGGGCGATGATCACGCCGGCCTCGCCTATCGCGTTCTCCACCAGGATCTGGCAGTGGTAGGCGTCGTAGCCCTCCGCGGTGAGCCTGTCCACCAGCGCCAGCGCGCTGTCGATGGACTTGTCGACCTCCGGGCACCTGCCGCGGTCCTCGCACCTGCCGCCGGACATGACCGCGATGCGGTCGTCCATGCCGACGCGCCTGGCGAAGTCCGCCGTGCGGCGGGATATGTCGAACCTCTGGTCGTCGGTCCACCCCTCGTCGATGCCGACGGGGGCGATCATGAAGAGCCTGCCGCCTGCCGGCTCCAGGAGCACCGCCCTCTCCAGCTTCCTCAGGCCGAGGGCGGCCTTCAGCTTCGGGAGCAGCACGTCGGAGGGCATGTCGCCGCGCACCGCGGCGCCTATCTCACCGGACACCAGGTCGGAGACCAGCTCGTCCGGGTCGTCGTATATCCTGACGTTCCTCCCGGATGCCTCCACGCTGCGGTCCACCAGGCCCCTGTCGGTGCCCCTCCCTATGCCGACGGTCACGTCGTCCGAAGCGCCGGACAGCAGCTCCTCAGAGGTCGTTATCAACTGAAAATCACTCCTTCGCGTGCCCGACGGCGACGATCTCGTCCCCGGACAGCTTCTCCTTGGGGGCCCCCTCGGCGGCGACCCTCCCGAAGACCATCTGCGCGACGAGCCTGTACCCCCCGGGGACGGAGAACTCCTCCGCCACGCGGGCGTCGATTATCGGGTTGTAGTGCTGTATGTTCGCCCCGAGGCCCATGTCGTACAATGCGACCCACGCGGCGTACTGCATCATGGCGTTGCCGTGCTCCGCCCACACGGGAAAGGAGTCGGCGTACGTGGGGTATTTCTCGATGAGGCCGTCGGTGAGCGAGTCGATCTCGTAGAACAGGATGGTCCCGGCCGCCTTCGCGAAGTTGCGGAGCTTGGTCTCGGTGCCCTTGAAGCGCTGCCCGTCGCCGACCTTGGCGCGGAGCACATCCTCGACGATGGCCCACAGCCTCCTGTGGTCGTCGCCGGTGAGCACGATCATCCTGACCGACTGCGAGTTGAAGGACGACGGCACCGACGGCGCTATCGAGCGGAGGGCCGACACGACGTCGTCGACCGTCGCCCCGGCATCCCCGATCGCGTCATCCAGCATGTACGCCGACCGCCTCGCGGCGACCGCATCCCTGAACTCCATGCGGCGGAAAACGGCGACTCGGTATAAACCCTTATGTCGCGTACGCGCGCGTGGGCACGTGTGGCCCGTTTATCTAGTACGAGGGCATCACCGGGGCCATGGAGAAACCCAGGCTCTTCCTCTTGCTCACGGCGGTGGGCTTCGTCGTCATGCTGGCGGGCTTCGCGGGATACGTCATCGAGCCGACGTCCGCCTGCGCGGCGGTCTTCGTCGCCGGACTGGCGGTCATGGCCGTCTCGTACGCCATGCTCCACGTTGCCAACAGGAGGACCTCCGCGGACATCCGCCTCATCGAGGAGGACGAGTCCGTCAACGGGTACGTCTACTACATGGTTGGGGAGCCGGAGGAGAACGGCGCCACCATCACCGACCTCACGAGGAGATGAGATGCCGGCACTCAACGCGGACATCCTCTACCTCCTGTTCAACTCCGCCAACATGAACAGGTGGAACGACCACATGAGGCCGGTCGACCTGACGGAGCTGGACAAGCAGGCCCACAAGGCCGCCATCGCCTGGGTCCTCGGCAAATTCGAGGAGTCCGAGGGGAACCCGATCGACTGGCGCAGGGTCATCGAGCACACGCTCTTCTCGTTCATCCAGAGGTCCGTCCTCACCGACCTGAAGCCCCAGGTGTTCCACAGGATCGCCGCCGAGCGCAGGGGGCCGGTCAACGAGTTCGTCGTGTCGGAGTTCGACCGCCTGGTCCCTGGATCTGACCCCGGCTTCAGGGAGCGCTTCGTCGCCTACCTGGACTCGGACAAGGACACCAGGGAGGACAAGGTCATCCGCGCGGCGCACTACCTCGCGACGCGCTGGGAGTTCAAGCTGATCTACGACTCCAACCGCTCGCTCTACGGCATCGAGACGACGAGGGACGAGATCGACGAGCAGATCCAGCAGCACACCGACCTGGCCGGCGTCGTCGCCGTCATGTCCTCCGAGGACACGTTCAACTTCATCGACCTGATCGGCCAGCTCAGGTTCCAGCAGCGCTGGGCCAGGACCCCGCGCATCCCCAAGACCACCGTCCTGGGGCACTCGCTGATGGTCGCGGACGCCATGTACCTCCACGACCTGGACGCCGGCGCGTCCGACAGGCGCGTCTACAACGACTTCTACACCGGCCTGTTCCACGACCTGCCGGAGGTGCTCACCAAGGACGTGATCTCCCCCATCAAGGAGAACGTCAGCGGCCTGGCCGCCATCCTGGAGGAGTACGAGAGGGACCTCGTCGAGTCGAAGATAATGCCGCTCCTGGACGCCGACTGGCGGGAGGAGTTCGGCCACATGGTCTACGAGCCCTTCTCCGACGTGGACATACCGGGGTTCGGCGAGAGGAGGGGCTCCGACCTCAAGGCTTGCGACCTCATGGCCGCCTACATGGAGGCCTTCATCTCCAGGCGCTACGGCATAACGTCCAACACCCTCCAGGAGGGCGAGAGGAGCATCCGCGACAAGCTGGTCGAGAGGGGCTCCGGGATAAACGCGAAGGAGCTGATGGAGGACCTGGACCGCATGAGGATCCGAGGTCCGCCACCAGACGTTTCTGTTTCAGTATCCGCCGCGGCGGTCGATGACCTCCTGCCCGCGCATGTAGGGGCGGAGGACCTCGGGGATGGTGACGGTGCCGTCCTTGTTCTGGTAGTTCTCCAGGATGGCGACCATGGTCCTCGGGAGGGCGAGACCGGACCCGTTGAGGGTGTGGACGAACTCGCTCTTGAGGTGGGGCTCGCGCCTGAACTTGATCCTGGCCCTGCGGGCCTGGAAGTCGCCGAAGTTGGAGCAGGACGAGGCCTCGAGGTACGCGTCCTTCCCGGGGGCGTAGAGCTCCAGGTCGTAGCACTTGGTGCAGGAGAAGCTCATGTCGCCGGTGCACAGGAGCAGGACCCTGTAGGGCAGGTCGAGGGCGTTGATGATGTCCTCGGCGTTCTTCCTCAGCTCCTCCAGCCTGGCGGCGGAGTCCTCGGGCTTCACGAAGTTGACCATCTCCACCTTGTTGAACTCGTGGACCCTGATGATCCCGCGGGTGTCGGCGTGCTTCCCGACCTCCCTCCTGAACGAGGGGAGGTACGCTGTGTAGTAGACCGGCAGGTCGCCGATGTCCAGGATCTCGTCCTGCAGGAGGTTCGTGATGGGGACCTCCGCGGTGGGGTTGAGGAACATGTCGTCCCTCTCGAGGTAGTACATGTCGTCCTTCAGGTTGGGGTACTGCCCGGTGCCGATGACGGCCTCCTTGTTCACGACCACGGGAGGGAACAGCTCGGTGTAGCCCTGGTCCTGGTGCGTGTCCAGGAAGAAGTTGACCAGCGCCCTCTCGAGCCTGGCCCCGTCGCCCTTCAGGCAGTAGAACCCGCTGCCGGCGACCTTGACGGCCCTGTCGAAGTCGATGATGCCGAGCTCCTCGGCGATCTCGAAGTGCTGCTTGGGGGTGAAGTCGAACTCCCTCTTCCTTCCGGCCTCGTAGACGACGACGTTCTCGGTGTCGTCCTTGCCCAGGGGCACGTCGGCGGCGGGGATGTTGGGGATGTTGAGGACGCAGTCCGTGCGGATCTCGTCCAGCTGGGCCATCCTGTCGTCGTTCGCCTTGATCTTATCGGAGACCTCCCTCATCTCGGCGATCTTCGCGTCCTTGGCCTCCCCCTTCTCCATCTTGGAGATCTGCAGGGAGACCTCGTTGCGGGTCTTCCTAAGGCGGTTGTTCTCGTCGGTGAGGGCCCTCCACTCCCCGTCCGCCTCCAGGAACCTGTCGAGGATGGCCTCGTCCTTGTTCCTGTTCCTGAGCATCGTCCTGATCATCTCAGGCTCGGCTCTGATGACGTTTACATCAAGCATCGGAATTACCTCGGAACTTCTTCTGGCAGAGTGAGGACCACGTCCTCTTGTCCGTAAGGACCATGACCCCTCCGCGGACGTCGACGACGACGCACCCGGTGGCCTCCGCGATCGCGTCGGCCATCTCCTGGGCGTCCCCGTCGGAGTTGGAGAGGACCTTGGCCTTGATCAGGCGGTTCTTCTTGAGCTGCGCGGAGATCTCGTCGAACAGCCCCTGTCCGAGGCCGTCCTTGCCGACCCTCACGGTGGGGCTCAGCTCGTTCGCGCGGCGCATAAGCTCCTTCTTGGCGTCCTTCTCGCTCATGTGATTGCTCCCTGATGTACGGCCTGCGGGCGACAGCGCCGCAGCATCCGCACGTTGTGCGCACCATGTGCCCCCCGACCCTGACCCGGCAGTTCACTCCCGGGACCAGCGGGGCGAGGCACTCCGCGCAGTAGCGGAAGTCCCTCGGAACGGGTATCTGGCATTTCCCGCCTATCCTCCTCGCCAGGTCCACGTACCGGCGCGCGCGGTCCGTCTTTCCCTCGCGGACCGCCTCGCACGCCAGCACTGTCAGGCGGGATATGCGCTCCGCGCCGATCTCGGCTACGGTGTTCTGCGGGATGCGCCTCCTTCCCATGGTGCTCGGTCGCACGATAATGCACGCATTATAAAAGGATGCGTGAACCGCGCTCACGGGAATGCCAGGGACCTCAGGAAGCCGCTGACTTCGGCCTCCTCGCCCTCGAAGGGCCCGTCCTGCTCGGCGTAGGTCTCCCACAGGAAGATGAAGTAGTCGTGGAATGCGGCCACCGCCTCGTCCCAGGACGGCTTGGAGATGTCTATGCCCAGGTCCTCCTGCCTGAGGTTCCAGACGCCCTTCTCCGGGTCGAAGGAGGGGCATGCGACCACGGGGTTCAGCAGGACCAGGTCCCTCCTCGCGGTGATCATCCTGCGGAACTTGATCAGCGGGAAGATGTAGCACTCGTTGACGTCCCTGAGCTCCGCCAGGTTCCCGTCCGCGTCGACGACGATGCGCCCCGTGGCGATGACGAGCCCGGACCTGTGGTACGACGCGATGTCCCCGGGGGACACGCCGGCCGCGAAGTGCACGGGGACGGTGTCGATGCCGTTGGTGAAGAGCCAGCGGTACTGGCGGGACGGGTCCCTGACCACCGCGCCGATGACGGCGCTGGGGAGCGCGGAGATGTCCATGTCCGCCTCCTTCTCCAGGGACACGCGGGCGTTCATCCTGAACCTCCGCATGCTGCCCTCGGGCCCGTAGGTCATGATGTAGCCCTCCAGGTCGTCGGCCAGTGCCAGCACGTCGGCGGCGATCCTCTTGCGGCCCATGGCCTCGATGTGGTTGCTGGTCTCCTCCGGCACGGTCGAGGACAGGTTGGCGCGGTCGAGCTCGGCGCACAGCACGGTGAGGGCGTCCTCCAGCAGGGTGCCGTCCTCGCGCCCGGACGATCCCAGGGACTGCCCGGACCCGCCGGCGGTGAGGGTGAACCTCCCGTCGACGCCGTTCGGCAGCGAGTTCTGGGTCCTCATCTCGCGGCGGACCATCAGCTCGCCGATGTCCGTGAGAAGGTTCTGCACGTCGATCATGATGCGTCCGGCCACCTGGACCGGCACGTCCGCGTCCGCATCCTCCGCGCTGACGACCCTGAAGTTGAACTGCTGCATCTGTCCGGCCCATCTGCGCAGGAGCTTTTATCTGTTGCGGGCGCGTGCGCGTATACGCGCGGGTTTCCGTGCGTGTTCCTTCCCTTAGCGAAACCATTATAAGAGGGACGGATATCGGCACGTCTATCTACGGAGCAGGGATGCTCCGTTTCAATTCACAATCAGGTGGTTACAATGGTAAGAAAGCCCGCATCGATGTACAGACAGATTAAGGGACAGGCGTACACCCGCCGCGAGTACATGGGAGGAGTCCCTGCCAGCAGGGTCAGCCAGTACGTCATGGGCAACTCCACCGCGGAGTTTCCCGTCACCCTCACGCTGAAAGTCAAGAACAGGGTGCAGATCAGGCACACCTCCATCGAGGCCGGCCGTATCGCCGCCAACAAGGTGCTGACCGCCCAGTGCGGATCCCCCAACTACAACATGGTCGTCAGGGCGTTCCCCCACGTCGTTCTCAGGGAGAACAAGCTGGCCACCGGCGCGGGAGCGGACCGTGTGTCCAGCGGAATGCGCCAGGGATTCGGCAAGACCGTCGGAACCGCCGCCAGGCTGGAGCGCAACCAGGCCATCCTGACCGTCAGCGTCCCCGTCGAGAAGGTCGCCGCCGCCAAGGATGCCCTCTGGAGGGCGTCCATGAAGTTCCCCTCCCCCTGCTACATCGACATCGACAAGGGCGAGGAGTACGTCAAGTGAAGACTCGATGTTCGATCTCGAACTGGAAAGAGTCTCGAAATGGATCAGCGACGGAGGGTACGCCTCCGTCGCGGTCCAGCTTCCCGAGGGCCTGAAGATCCGGGCCCCGGAGATTTCTGATTACATCACGAGGAACACGGGCGCATCCGTGCTCGTCATCGGCCGCCCCTGCTACGGGGCCTGCGACCTCTTCGACCACCGCGGATGGGCCGACGCCATCGTCCACTACGGGCACTCCCGCATCCCCAGCATGGGCGACGACCCGGACGTCCTCTACGTCGAGGCCCGCTCCGACGTTGGCCTGGAGGGCGCGGAGGAGGTCCTGGGAGACCTCCCGCGGAGGGTCGGCGTCCTGGCCACGATACAGTACGTCGGGCTGATCCCGGAGCTGTGCCGCATCCTGGAGTCCACCGGCCGGAAGGCCGTCGTCGGAACGGGGGATGCCCGCATAGCATACCCCGGGCAGGTATTGGGATGCAACTGCACCGCCGCCGAGTCCGTCGCGGACCAGGTGGACTGCTTCGTCTACATCGGGGAGGGGGCGTTCCATCCCCTCGCCGCGGCCTTCGGGGCCGGGAGGGACGTGTTCGTCCTCAACCCCGTGACCATGGAGCTCACGGGCATGTCGGAGTCCAGGGACCGCACCATAAGGCGCAGGTTCGCCGCCATACAGACGGCGTCGTCCGCGAGGACGTTCCTGGTCATCGTGTGCAGCAAGGTCGGCCAGTGCCGCAGGGAGCTGGCGCTGGAGGCCGAGAGGATGATAAGGGAGGCCGGACGCGGATGCGTCACGGCCGTCATGGAGGAGGTCACGCCCGACTCGCTGGCGTCCTACCAGGTGGACGCCTACGTGTGCACCGCGTGCCCCCGCATAGCCATGGACGACTCCGCCCGGTACGGCAGGCCTATGCTCACCGTTCCCGAGCTGGAGGTCGCCCTGGGCGTGAAGGAATGGGACTCGTACCCGTTCGACCAGATCCGCGGGCGATCACTGGGATGCCTGGATCAGCCTGTTGACGACGAACTTCTGGTCCATCGAGGCGAGGAACGATCCGAGCCTGGGCCCGGCGGGCTTGCCGATGAAGATCTTGTACAGGGCCTTGAACGCGCCCTTGGTCCCGATCGGCTGCTGCTTGGCGATGTCCGAGATGACCCCGGAGATCGTGTCCGCGTCCCACACGCAGTCGTTCATCCTCTTGACGAGGGCCTGGAAGTAGACCTTCTCGGTCATGGTGATCTCGAGGTCGGTCGGGACCGCGTTGAGGATGGAGAACTTGACCATGTCCGGGGCGAAGCCGTTCAGCCAGTAGCGGACGCAGGAGATCCTCTTCTTGAGCCTGTCTACGTCCCCGTCGGTCATGGCGGAGACGTCCTGGGTGCGGGAGAGCACCTGCATCACATCGTCGAACCCGTCGGCCATCTGGACCACGTTCACCAGGTGGCGGTAGGACACCTGGACCGGGAGCTTCTCGGGGATGTGGTTGTGCTGCGCGATGGCGTAGGCCCTGACGGAGTTGTCCTCCGACTCGGTCCACTCGCCGGAGAAGTACAGCCTCTCCATCCTGTCGTACTCGTCGGCCATGTCCAGCATGCCCATGCCGGAGTCGTAGTCTATCGCCCTGGAGGGGTTGACCCTCAGGAACAGGTAGTTCAGGACCTCGGGCGGGGTCATGTTGATGGCGTCCAGCCCGGTGACCGGGCATCCGAGGGACTTGTGCATCTGGCCGACGCCCTTGAGCTGCACGAACTCGTAGGGTATGGGGTACGGGGCCTTGCCGCCGAAGATCTCGGCGATGAGCCTCTTCCCGGAGTCGTAGGAGCCGCCGGCGGCCGCGTGGTCCTTGCCGAAGGGCTCGGCGGAGGTGCCGAAGACCATCCACTTGGCGGGCCACTCGAGCCTCCACGTGAGCTTGCCGTCCGCCTTGCGGATGTCGGCCTTGCCGTGGTGCCCGCAGGTGCAGGTGTACTCCACGAACGGGAAGCTGTAGGAATCGAAGATGGGGTGCGTGAACCTTCCGCAGTTCTCGCACACGGGGTTGTAGGGGGCGTAGTCGTCCTTCGCCTCCTTGCCGGTGACCTCGTGGAGGATCTGGATGATCTCCTGCCTCTTGACGAAGGTCTTGTCTATGCACTCGGCGAAGACCCCCTTCTCGTAGAGCTCGTGGGTCCAGATGATCTCGCACTTGACGCCGAGGGAGTCGACCGCGTCGAGGAACGGCTGCACGAAGTGGTGCGCGTAGTTCTTGTGCTTGCCGCAGGGGCAGGGGATCCTGCTGATGGGCATGCCGACGTACTTCTCGAACTCCTCGGGCAGGAAGTCGTAGCGCTTGCGCAGCGGGTCGAAGGAGTCGATCAGGTAGATCAGGCGGACGTCCTTGCCTTTGGCCTCGACGGCGCTGCGGACGGACTCCCCCGTGATGGCTTCCCTGAGGCTGCCGACGTGGATGATCCCAGTCGGGCTGATTCCCGTGGCGATGAGAGGATGCTCGCAGGTGTTGGCGACCTCCTCTGCTATGACATCTGCCCAGTGCATATAGATCGGTCGGCCATCGGCATATTATAAAAGAGGGTTTCGGTCGCGCGCGGGCGCGCGACTTCCCGCGCGAGATGAAATAACCTTTTTATACGGACCTCGGATAACCGTGACCCATGGCAAAGAAGAACGACTCTGGTTTCCAGTCCTCCGCGGGCCTCATGAGGTACTTCGACACGGAGAACGAGAAGGGCATCAGGGTCAGTCCTCGCACCGTCATCGGGATCGCGATCGGCCTCATCGCCATCGTGCTGCTCCTCGAGACGTTCTTCCCCATGTCGTCCTGATTGGGACGCGGTGGGCTTCTGAAAGCTGTCAGCGTCAGCCATAGACCTGCGGCCGAATTATGATTGGATCCCCCGGGATCCACTGAATCGTAAGGAGAGGGCCCGGCCCTGCGGCCGGGAAATGGTTTCTCAGAGCCTGTCGTCGGGCAGGATCGTGTACTCCTCGTGGTACTTCCTCTTGAAGAGCCTCGAGATTATCGGCGGCGCTATTATCGTCGTCAGGACGGACATGAACACCACCATGGCGTAGAGGTCCTGCGACATGGCGCCGGACGCGAGGCCGATGGACGCGACGATGATGCCGACCTCCCCTCTGGGGGCCATGCCGAACCCGATGATGTTCAGGGAGCTCTTGTCCAGGGTCCTGTCTCCCATCTTGGCCCCGATGGAGCAGCCGATGTACTTGGAGATGACCGCGAGCACCAGGATGACGACGATGAGCGTCACGAGCGTGACGTCGGACAGGGCGTAGATGTCTACCTGCATCCCCACGTTGAGGAAGAAGAAGGACAGCATGAACGTCGAGATGGAGTCGACCTTGTGCTCCAGGTCCCACTCCCACGCGTGGTCGGCGAATATCATCCCGGCGAGGAACGCGCCGATGATCGCCGCCAGGCCGATGTACTCGGCGAGGGCGGCCATCGCCAGGCACACGATGAGCGCCAGGGCGAGCTTGTTGATCGACACGGGCACCTTGCCCTCGGCCTCCTTGGCCTTCTTCCGCGCCTCGAAGTAGTCGTAGATACGCGGGACGCCCCACATGCAGAACGCCATGACCGCGAGCACGAACACCACGGCCTGCAGCGTGATGGTGAGGATGCTGACGATGGAGACCTCCCCGCTGTCGGCCATCCCCTTGACGATGGCCAGGACGATCATGCCCAGGACGTCGTCTATGACCGCGGCGGCGATGATGATCCTCGCCTCGCGGGTGTCCATGAGCTTCATGTCCTTGATGATGCGCGCGGTTATGCCCACGGACGTGGCGACCATCGCGGCCGCCATGAACAGCGCGTGGTTCGTGTTGCCGTCGTAGGCCATGATCGTGGCGAACCCGAGGATGAACGGGACGATGACACCCATCACGGCGCAGAGCAGGGCAGGCCTGCCGGACTTCAGCAGGTCCCCGACCTTCGTCTCCAGACCCACCGCGAACAGCAGGAATATGACGCCGAGCTCGGCCAGAGCGTAGACCACGTGGTAGACGTCCGACCCGGTCTCCTCGGTTCCCGGGGTGGGCAGCTCTATGCCCAGCGAGCCGAGCAGCGACCAGTCCCCGAACGCCAGGTTGGCGACGACGATCCCCATCAGGATCTCGCCGATGAGCCCCGGGAGCCCGAAGCGCGAAACCACTATGGACCCCACACGGGCCAGGACGTACAGCACGACCAGCGCCAGGAGGATCTGGAGCAGATATTCCATGGGCCGTCCCACGTCCTCCGCTTATTTAATTGGAATGCCGGAAGCGGCCGGACGCCAGAAGGAAAGGGGCGCCCGGGGACTCCCCCGGGCTGGTGCGGATATGGTAAGAAGGTTTCCGGAGGGGCCCCTCAGAACGAGAAGCAGACCCTCCATCCCCTTTCGGGAGAGTTCTGCGGGCCGAAGGAGAACGTGACGACGGGCGCCGTCATCTCCTCGGGCTCCTGTGATTCCGCCGGGGCGGCCAGCAGGGCCGTCTCCGGGGCGGGCGCGATGGCGACCGGCCCAGCGGGCACGACGAAGCGCGGGGCGCTATCGTCGTCGATCGCATCGACCATCATGGCGTCGAGGCAGTCCTCGGGGACCTCCGCCTCCGGCGCCCAGTCCTCGGATGCGGACAGCGAGGGCACCGACAGGAGGATCAGGTCGCGGACCGGGTCCTCGACCGCGATGACGGGCATCGCGTCGTACTCGAACAGCCTGGCGAAGATGCCGTCGCATCCGTCGTCGGGGATGAGCTCGTCCGGCTCCACGGAGCAGACCTGCTCGTCCTCCTCGAGACCGGGGACCGCCAGCACCATGAGGTCGCGGACCGGGTCCTGGACGGACACCGCGGCCGCGAAGGTGCCCGATCCCGTCACTCCAAAGGGCTGCGGGACCCCTCCCGGGACCCCTCGTCGGACCTGATGTTCTCCAGGACTCCGTTGTTGAATCTGAAACGCATCGGGCGGCTGCGGACCGGGTCGGTCAGAGGGGTCAGCCCCTCTCCCTCGCGGTCGATGGCGACCGATGTTGCCACGGGCGTCTCGCTGACCGAGCTGGTCGCGGCGGCCTCCATGGGCGCGGACACGACGGTCTCGTCGGTGGTGGACGCGCCGGAGGAGGGCTCGGAACCCTCGGCGTACATCCCCTCGGGGATGATGGCGGCGGGAACGGCCGCGACCGCGACGACGGGCTCCTCCACGGGGGCCTCGTCCACGACGGGGATCTCCTCGGGCTCGTCGAAGGTTATGCCGGCGTACTCGTCGTAGTCGTCGTCGGACTCGGCGACGGCCTCGGGCTCGGCGTCCTCGCCGGCCTCGATGATGAACTCCTCGCGGACCCTGACCTCTGCGACGGGCTCCTCCACGGGGGCCTCGGTCACCTCGGGCTCGGCGGGGGCCTCCATGATGCGAACCTCCTGGATGCAGGCCTCGGCCACGGGGGCCTCGTCCACGACGGGGACCTCCTCGACGGCGTGGACGTCCTCCATGACGGGGGTCTCCTCGGCGATCTCCGCGATCTCCTCTGCGACGGGCTCCTCCACGGGGGCCTCGAACGCCACGCGGGGCGCGACGCAGACGTTGACGTGCTCCATGACGCCGTCGGTGTTGACACCGTAGGTGGCCTTGTACTCCACTCCCTCGGTGGCCGTGGGGACGACGTTGCCGAACAGGCTCCTGGCGTCCACGGTCGCCTTGGGGACCTCGGGCTCCTCCGCGGGGACGCTCTGCCTCGCGGGGGCGGTGCCGATGAACCCGTTGTTCTCGGCCCTGACGAGGACGAAGTCCGCCCCGTCGCTGTCGAAGTCGACCCTGTCGGAGACCTTCGAGATGAAGATCTCGCTCTCGTCGCTGATGTTGTACCTCTCGTACCCGAAGTTGTCCAGCTCGCGGACCGCCTTCGAGTACGCGGGGGCGTCCCTCCCGGACCTGCCGGAGGATCCCCTGTTCTTCTTGATCGATTCCATACCGCGGGAGATGCTCCCGCCGATCTGGCTGATACCGTTCCTAATCGAGTTGGTCGCATCGTTGCCGCTGAAGCGACCGATGAAGCTCCTGCGAGAGCTCACGCTGCCTTGAGTGTTGTCACTCATATCCGCATCCCATCCGGGAGGATGCTATGCCTTGACAGTATAAAATAAAGATGGTGCCTTAACAAAGAAGGGGGCCCGGAGGGTCATCCGCGGACGAACTTCACGTAGTCCGCCTTGCCCTCGGCCTGTATGTCGCGCATCATCCTGGCAAGCGTCCCGGCGTCGCAGGACACCACCATGACCTCGAGGCACTTGTGGCTCCGGAGGTGCGAGTGGAGCTGCGTCTTTATCACCGTCTCGTAGGTCCCCTGGATGCGGATCATCCACGGGTCCTCGTGGTTGCCGCGCACGATGATCAGCACGCCCTCCACGTCCCCGTCGAGCGCCTCTATCTCGCGGAGGTCCGCCAGCGCCGCGTTGATCGCCGCGCGGACCGCCTCGGACCTGCCGTTGAGGCCGTAGGCGGACTGGATCCTGTCCAGGGCCTCCAGGTTGTCGTCGTTCAGCGATACGCTCACCACTCCCATGGGACCACCTTAATAACTTCGGGCACGGAACGCCCTTCGGATTATTAACATCCCAGAAATTATTTAATATCTTCCCGACGACGGGGGTGGCATGGATACCGTAGTCCTGTTCCTCCTGTACTCGCTGGGGATCCTGGCCATCTCCATGGTCGGGGCCTACCTGCCGCGCATGAGGACGCTCTCCGACCGCCAGATCCACCTGCTCGTGGCGTTCAGCGCGGGGATATTCATCGGGCTGCTGTTCATGCTGCTCCTCCCGGAGGCCCTGGAGGAGTGCGAGCACGGCGGCATCGACACCCATTACGCGATGTACACCATCCTGGCCGGGTTCCTCCTCATAATGGCGGTGGAGACCTGGCTGAAGCACCGCCACATGAGCGGGTGCTCCTGCGAGTGCGGGAGCGACACGCACAGCCACAAGATCACGTCGTTCTCGTCGTTCGTCGGCCTCTCCATCCACGCCGCCTGCGACGGCCTCGCCCTCGCCGCCACGTTCCTGGCCGGCGGGGAGATCGCGCTGCTGACCACCGTCGGGATGTGCATCCACAAGTTCGTCGTCCTGTTCTCGCTCTCATCCATGATGCTGGTGACGGACATCCCCAAGAGGCGGTCCATGCGCTACCTGCTCGCCTTCGGCCTGATCACCCCCGTGTCCGGGCTGGTGTTCTTCGGCCTGCTCAGCGGCATCTCGGACCTGGACGGCATGACCGGGCTCCCCCTGGCCTTCGCCGCCGGCACGTTCATGTACGTGGCGCTCTGCGACATGCTGCCCGAGGCCTTCCACAGGAAGA
>JAUNXZ010000152.1 GCA_030539515.1 Thermoplasmata archaeon | reverse complement strand
TGGGCATCCTGATCGAGCACTACGCCGGCAAGTTCCCCACCTGGCTCGCCCCCGTCCAGGTGAAGGTGCTCTCCGTCTCGGAGAAGTCCTTCGACTATGCGACCGAGGTGTACGAGAGGCTCAAGGACTCCGGCGTCAGGGCCGAGCTGGACAACAGCGACGAGAAGATCGGGTACAAGATCCGCCAGGCCCAGCTCCAGAAGGTGCCGTACATGCTCGTCCTCGGCGAGAAGGAGTCCGACGACGGGACCATCGTCGCGGTCAGGACCAGGGACGGCAAGGACCTGGGCCAGGCCCAGACCGACATGTTCATCTCCCAGGTGCTCAGGGAGACGGCCTACAGGTCCTGATAAAACAGTGAATCAAGGCGGGGCGGACGCCCCGCCGCTTTTCATGAACGGTTTCAAGCGGAGTTGCCGCGGGCCTCGTGGCGCGATTCGCGCGCCTGCTTCCTGGCCTTCCTCTTCTCCTCCCTGTCCTTCTTCGTCTCGACGTGCTTCTCCTTCACTGCCATGTCTTTCACCTTCTGCGATGTCGCGCCCGGGGGCTTGACTCCGGCGGACCGGCATTCGGATGGCCCGGATCTCTCCGTGTCGTCGGATACGGTATCCTGTCGGCGGGGTATTTGAACATGACATCCCCGCCCCCGGAATGTGCGAAGCGCAGAACGGAGGGCGTATATCCCCGTTCGGAAACTCACGGCTCGCGGTCGGTCCTGCAGGATGATGCGGAACTCCCCGCCGGCGTCGCCGACGGCCTGGTAGTCCGCCGCCCCGGAGAACGGGAGATACGTCTCCAGGTCGGGGATCACGATCCTGCCGCCGGAGCACACGGCGCGGCCCTCCACGTCGCGCGAGAACCTGACGTAGCCGCCGTTCCTGGCGAGGGCGACCCTGTACCTCCCGTCGGAGAAGAGGTCCGACGAGAAGGAGTCCGACGCGTCCCTGGACACCGTCCCGCACACCTCTCCGCAGAACTCCGCGCCCTCGGAGATGACCCCGGCGCTCACGGCGGTGCCGCTCTCCAGCTCGGCGATCCTGGCCTTCAGCGACTCGATCTCGTCGCTGGCCTCCCTGAGCTCGGCGGTCAGGCTGTCCCTCTCCTCGCCCATGCGGACCATCCTGCTGGTGAGGTCCTGTATCTCGGCGTTCTTCCCGGCGACGGCGGTGTCGATGAGGTGCTGCCTGTTGGACGACGCCTTCCTGAGGTCCTCGCGGAGCCTGCCGATCTCGGCGTCGCGGCCGAGGAGGGCGTCCGACCTCTCGTCGAGGTCCGATTCGAGCTTGGAGCACCTGTCCATGGCCGACTTAAGGCGGGCGTCGAGGGCGTCCCTCTCCTCGACGAGCCTCTCCTTCTCCCTCTTCAGGTCGTCGTTCTTCTTCCGGAGCTTCTCCTTCTCGTCCTTGAGCCCGGCGACCTCCTCGTCGTGGTCCTCCTTCGGCACGGTGTCCCGCTCCGCGTTCTGGATCACGGCCTTCTTGCCGACCATCTTCTGGAGGCCGTTGCGCTCGTCCTCGGAGAGTTCGGGGAAGAATGTCTCGTCGACCTTGATCGGGTCCTTCTTCTTCGCGGTCCTCGTTTTCCTGACGGTTCCGGCCATGGCGCATCCTCGCAGGTGTAACGCATCAAGGCATAATTTTATGTCTGCCTCCCATACGCCCGCCCATGACTCTCTTCGCGGACCACACGTACAGCCGGGTGATGGTCTTCATAGACTACCGCAACGTCTACGAGGGCGTGAGGTTCGGAACCGAGGGGATGTCCCTCGACATATTCCGCCTGACCCGCATTCTCGTGGGCGACAGGGACCTGGTCGGCGCGTACGTCTTCGACGGCGTCCCGCCCAAGACCGACACAAGCGACAACACCCCTGAGCTGACCCGCGCGTTCCACAACTACATCCGCGAGCAGGGGTTCCGCGTGATGGCCGGGGAGACCGTCGTCATGCAGGGAGGGAAGATGGTCCAGAAGGAGGTGGACGTGTCCCTCGCGTGCGAGATGCTCGAGCACGCCCTCATGAACCACTTCGACGTGGCCATCGTGGTGAGCGGCGACAGGGACTTCGTGCCCGCGATACAGAAGGTCCAGGCCGCCGGGAAGAGGGTGGAGGTCGCGTCCTTCGACAACGAGCTGAATCCCGAGACGAGGAGGGCGGCGGACGTGTGCTACTACCTCGACGACCTCCCGATAATGTCCATGAGGAACCCGGCGGGTGAGGCCGATGGCTGACCTGATAGACCTCCAGAAAGAGCTCGGGATCAAGCCCGGCGAGATGTCCGCGGTGGCCTCCAGGCTCCACGTGCTCCGCTTCGACTGGGACAAGAAGGGCGTGAACGTCGTCTCGTCCCTGGACCACGTCATCGTGTTCGTCAGCCCCCACTACAACGGCGACCAGCCCGAGATCGGGGACGTCTGGCTGTGCTCCG
This sequence comes from Thermoplasmata archaeon, assembly GCA_030539515.1. Lineage (GTDB taxonomy): Archaea > Thermoplasmatota > Thermoplasmata > Methanomassiliicoccales > Methanomethylophilaceae > Methanoprimaticola. The sequence continues at coordinate 301 of JAUNXZ010000152.1, read as the reverse complement.
TCGAGCCCCATTCCAGCGTGTTCTGGGCGTACCCCCTGATGAGGATAACCTCGTCCTTCCTGATGGGCCTGAGCGACGGCATGAGGGAGGAGATCTACGACTCCCTGTGGGCCACGAACAGGAAGGAGTTCGAGAAGGAGTTCGAGAAGAGGTACCGCGAGTCGGCCATGGTCGCCGCCAGGGAGCAGCTGGAGAAGTCTCACCGCGCGGAGATCGCCGGGATGCAGGCCAGGATCGAGGCCCTGAAGACGGAGAACGAGCAGAACCGCATCCTCCTCCAGAGCAGGTCGTCCCACGCGGA
>JAUNXZ010000151.1 GCA_030539515.1 Thermoplasmata archaeon | reverse complement strand
GAGCACCACAGGGCCAGGGTCGTCACCGGCTGCCGTGTCTGCCGGCACGGAGGAAACTCCGGCGGCCCCCTCGCGGGGGCCGCCGCACCCTTCTGCGATAGGATGATCCCCATGGTCTTCCTCATCCCCATCTACCTGCTGATCTTCGCATTCAGCATCGTCCTGTGCGTCCTCAACGACACGGTGACCTACGGCGTCTGGGCGCTGATCGCGATAATGGTTCTCAGCGCCTCGGTCAACTTCGCGATGGACGCCCTGGACCCCCGCATACCCGTGAAGGACTCCGTCACTCTGCAGGATGCGGGGGACGACGCCGTCGAGCTGTCCCTGGCTAAGCCCACCATGCGCACCGGGCCTCTCCACGTGCGCTGCGGGGATGTGGAGGTGGCGAGGCTCCACCGCGGGTCGGGGACGACGGTCCGCATCGACGCGTCGAAGGGGATCTCGCTGACATGGGCCTCCAAGCCCGAGGACGGGGACCCCGTCTTCCAGGTCGAGCCGGGCTGCTCGTACCTGATACACGAGGGCGACGAGCCAGGAGTCATGTTCATGGACCGCGCGGGCGAGGAGGACGAGGATGCCATCCGCTTGTCGTACGGCTACAGGATGTCCGTCGCATGGGACGCGGACGTGGAGATGGCCTTCATGTACGCCGGGCTGATCGCCTTCCAGCTGCTGTTCCTCTACAGGCTCTACGGCTTCCGATTGCCTTCGGGTATTCTTTCGGAGCCAACCGGTTCCTCTTAAGACGGCTTCCAAAGCCTTCGTTTGCCTTATGCGAATCCGACCAGAAACACGGATGCCATACGGCAACCGTGACGTCCGAACGGTCCGCCGTCAATGCATGGCCAGCATGTCCGAGGATGCACGCAATTGATGGAGGAAATACAATTCCTTTAAAGCAATGGAAGAGAAGGAAGGCGGGTCCGGAGACCCTGTTTGATGAAGAATGATCAGTCCTTCGTCCTGGCGAGCATCTCCGCGTCGAGGTGGTAGAGGCTCTTGCCGTCGCCGCCGAAGAGCTTCATCTTGGTGATGAGGTCCCTGGCGTTCTTCTCCTCCTCGGCCTGCTCGGTGATGAACCACTCGAGGAAGATGCAGCTGCGGTAGTCCTTGGCCTTCTGGGCCGCGGTGTAGATGTTCTCGATCAGGCCGGTGACGTACTTCTCGTGCTCCAGGCCGGCCTCCAGGGGCTGGCAGGGGTCCTCGAACTTCTTGTCGGGCTTGGCGATGGCCTCGAGGGTGACGGGCACGTCGTTGTCCAGGAGGTAGTCGTAGAACTTCATCGCGTGCTCCATCTCCTCCTCTGCCTGGACCCTGTACCACTGGGCGAAGCCGTCGAGTCCGAGGGAGCTGTAGTAGTTGGAGAAGTCCAGATAGAGGTACGCGGAGTACATCTCCTTGTTGATCTGGTCGTTCATCAGTGCGCAGACTTTCTTGTCCATTCTCTGATCCTCCGATTTAGAGCACAGAATTTCCGTGAGCGCCTCCCGCATCCCGGGTCGGCGATTTACGGATGTCGGTGGAACCTTCACAGACGTCCGAGCATTGCGTACACAGTGGGTTCACGAAGAGAAGGAATCGGTTTAGAACGGGCCCGCAGGCCCGTCGGAAGCATCGGATCACTGCTGTCCGCTCATCTCCCTGGCCGTCTCCTCGAGGTCCTCGGGGATGATCGGCTTGCCGGCCGCCTTCCTGGCCATGTGGCCGCCGGGACCGCCGCGGGCCTGCTGGGCCTTCTCGAGGCATGCGGGGTCGTCGCAGACGAAGGCCGCGAACACGATGTTCTTGCAGGTCTTCCCGCAGAACTCGCACACGTAGTCTTCCATGTTGATTGCCATGGATGCGGAATCGGGGTCATCCGATATAGAAGGTTATCCCGCTCGGTCGATGTCCAGGCTGAACATCGCCGCCACGGCGGAGTGGGTCAGCGCGCCCAGGGAGACTATGTCGGCCTTCCCGACGTACGCGGGTATGCCGTCGATGCCGATGCCCCCGGAGGCCTCCACCAGGATCCTCTCGTTGACGGCCTTCACGGCGTCGCGGATCTCGCCGGTGAGCTCCGGCCCGCAGTTGTCCGCCATGATGATGTCGGCGCCCATCTCCGCAGCCGTGATCGCATCCTCTATGGAGGACACCTCGACCTCGGCCTTGATGTAGAAGGGTCTGGAGCGTATGCGCTCCATGGCCTGCGCGACGCCGCCGCAGGCTTTGATGTGGTTGTCCTTGACCATTATCATCGAGTCGAGGCCGGACCTGTGGGGGTCTCCCCCGCCGATCCTCACGGCCTCCTTCTCGAAGTCCCCGAACCCGGGGGTGGTCTTCCTGGTCGCCGCGACGACGATCCCGCCGTCCGCCTTGTCCACCGCGCGTGCGGTGAGCGTGGCGATGCCGCTCATCCTCATCAGGATGTCCAGCGCCGTGCGCTCGGCCGTCAGGATGGACCTGAGGGGCCCGGAGAGGGTCATGACCCTCGTCCTGGGTCCGGCGCGCTCCCCGTCGTCCACGAGGGGCGTGCAGGAGACGCCGACGGAGCCGAAGAGGTCCGTCACGACGGAGATCCCGGCGACCACGGCGTCCTGCTCGCAGGTGATGTACGCGGTGCCCCCGGTGTCCGGGACGGTGAGCTCGGTGGTGATGTCACCGCGGCCCACGTCCCGGGCCAGGAAGGCGCGCGCGTCCAGCATCCTCACACGTCCAGCTCGAACTCCTCGCCGGTCATGGGGAGGA
>JAUNXZ010000031.1 GCA_030539515.1 Thermoplasmata archaeon | reverse complement strand
CGGCAGCCCTCAAGGCCTCGGACGTCATGAGCTACGACGTCAACAGCATGGCCGGAGAGGACTCGGAGTCCGTGCAGGGGATGTACGCGATCTCGGAGAACTTCCCGAGCTCGTCCACCGACATCTCGGCGACGCCCATACTCGTGATCAAGTACGAGGACCAGGCAGGACTGGTCGCCGCGGAGGCGCTGATTGATGCGCTGAACGCGGACGCTTCCACGTACGTCACCGCGGACGGGACCCTGAAGCTGGATCCCACGCTGGTCGCTAGCACGGGCGCGTTCGTGATGGTCTCCGCATCCTCCGACGGCACCACCGCCGGAGTCGTTCTCGTCGGCGTCATCTACAACTCGACCGACGACATCGGCATCACCGTCTCCGACGACACGCCCAACCTCAGGGACTACATCAAGGGCGTCATCGGAACCGACTCGTCCTACTCCGTCGTCTCGGCGTACCTCACCGGGACGCCGGCGATCAACTACGACACGATGACCGGCGCCATGAGCGACATCCAGAAGATCGACCCTTTCACCATCCTGCTCATCCTGGTGCTGGTCGGCCTCTTCTTCCGCTCGTTCGTGTCGTCCGCGACGCCCCCGATTACCATCGGCGTGGCGTTCGGCGTGGTCCTCGCCCTGATCTACGGGCTCGGGACCTACTTCGACATCTTCTTCATCACCGAGATCATGCTCCTCGTCTCCATGATGGGGGCGGGGTGCGACTACTGCATCTTCATCATCGCCCGCTACCGGGAGGAGCTCAGGAACGGCAAGCCCCACGAGGAGGCCCTGCACGAGGCCGTCAAGTGGGCCGGCGAGTCCATCACAGTGTCCGGCGCGTCCGTCATCATCGGGTTCGGCGCCATGTCGATCTGCTCATTCAGCCTCGTGTCCACCATGGGCATCTGCCTGGCGCTCGGCATCATCGTCGCCCTGCTCGCGGCGCTCACCCTCATCCCATCCATCCTCGCCGTGGTCGGCGACAGGATCTTCTGGCCGTCCAAGATGGACAGTTTCAAGGAGGGCGGCAAGTCCACGAAGGGCTGGTACGCCTGGTGCGGAAGGGTCGGCCAGAGGTACTTCGAGAAGTCCTCCAGGTTCTCCCTCAAGCACGCCAAGGCCATCACCGTCGTCGCGGTGATCGTCACCCTCCCGGCGGCGTACATCGCGCTTTCGTCCGAGACCTCCTACGACATGATCGGGGCCATGCAGAACGGCGACTCCGGAGAGGGCATGGACCTCATCGGCGAGTACGCCGACGAGGGCATGCTGATGCCCAACTACGTCGTCCTGGAGTACAGCCAGGACCTCGCCACAGTCACCTACAGCGATACGTACGGCACGTACATCCTCACGTGGAGCGACGGATGGTCCGACATCTACTCCGATCTCGGTGAACTTGCGGAGTCCATCGTCGAGAAGGACGGCGGCGAGAGCGGCAACATCGGCGAGATCACCCTGCCGTTCATGTGGACGGAGTCCCTGACGGAGGCCGCCGTGGCGACCGGCAGCACGGACCCGACGACGCTCCTCACGTGGATAACGGCGAACTCCACCACGGAGGTCGCACAGATCCTCGCGATAGCCGTCCCGGCCATCGAGCAGCAGATGATCCAGAGCTTCATGGCCCAGGGCATGACGCAGGAGCAGGCCACCGCGGCCGCCCTGCAGTTCCTGGCCTCGCCCTACGCCTCGGGCATAATGGACTACTACGTCAACTCGAGCTGCGGGCTCATCGGCGGCTCCTTCGCCAACTCCGACACCGGCGGCACGGTCACGTACCTGAAGATCTCCATCCCCACCAACGACGCCGCCATGGCGCCCAGGTCCATGGAGTCCATCAACGCGATCTCCGCGGCCGTCGACAGCTACGTCTCGGCGAACTCGGACCTGGTCACCGCCAGCTGGATCACCGGCACGGCGGCCGTCATGTACGAGGTCTCGGAGGTCATCAGCGGGGAGTTCACCAACATCGAGATCCTCGTGGTGGTGCTGATCATCATCCTGCTGTTCTTCGTGATGAAGTCCTACACCATCCCGTTCAGGTCGGTGCTCACAATCCTGATGAGCATCTGCTGGACCCTGGCGCTGACGCACCTGGTGTTCGTGAACCTGCTGGGAGGGGAGGTCCTCTGGCTGGTGCCGCTCATCCTGCTGGTCATCTGCCTCGGGCTGGGCATGGACTACGACATCCTGCTGACCACCCGCATCAAGGAGAACGTCAGGGCCAAGGGCATGTCCAACGACGAGGCCATCCACCAGGCGGTCCTCCACACCGGCTCGGTCATCACCATCTGCGGCCTCATCATGGGCGGCGCGTTCGGGACGCTCATGCTCTCCTCGATGGAGATGCTCCAGGAGTTCGGCTTCGCGCTGTGCTTCGCCATCCTCGTGGACGCGCTCGTGGTCAGGACTTACATCGTCCCGGCCGTGATGCACCTGCTCGGGGACTGGAACTGGAAGGGCCCCCGCTTCCTCCAGGGGAAGTCGAGGGACCAGGGGTCCGAGTGACCCCGGAGGGGGCTCCGGCCCCCTCGAAACAAAACGGCCCGTCCCCCCGGGGCGGGCATCACCTTCTTTCGGAACGATCGCTCGTCGCGTGTGTCGTGCCTGCAGCGGCGGTTGGCCGCCTCCAGGATCAGGTCGTCCTTCAGGCGCCTGTGGCGGTCCCTGAGGCTCTCCTTCCCCTCGGCCCCGTCCTCCTCGTCGTTCCCGCCTCCCTCGCGGCCGGCCGCGTCGGGGTGGTCCTCGTGGACGAATTCCAGGATGTCGCCGGGCTGGCAGTCCAGCGTCTCGCAGATGGCCTCCAGGGTGGAGAACCTGACCCCCTGGACCTTCCCGGTCTTGATCTTCGACAGGTTGACGTAGGATATGCCGACGTTCTCCGCCAGCTCCTTGAGCGTCATCTTCCTGTCGACCATGATCCGGTCAAGCCTGAGGATTATCGGCATGGTATCAGAGGAACTCGTCCGATTCCGTCTGCAGGGCGGCGCCGTATTCGAAGAGCAGGGAGAATATGTAGGTCACAAGGCCGGTGACCGCCAGCTGGAACGGGAAGTCGAACTGGGCGTTGTCCGCCGGGGACGTGGCCCACAGGAAGACCTCCAGCACCAGTATGACCGCGAACGTGACCATGCAGATCGCCGCGATGTGCTTCATGCTGATGACGTTCTCATGGTTGAACGGGCTCTTCTCGCAGCTGATGGTCATCGCGATCCTGTAGGTCATGATGCACACGAGCAGCCCGCTGACCGCCGAAGCGGTGGTGGACAGGATGGACAGGGCGGTGGCGGTGTGATCCAGCGGGATCGTCACGAACCACGGGTCCGAGAGGCATATCGCCAGCTCGGCGAGGCAGACCACGAGGAACGCCGCTATCACCGCTATCGCGGCGATGAGCACCCACACCCCGTACCTGCAGATCTTCCTGAGCTTCGCGAGGCTCTCGGACTTCTGAACGTCTCCCATAACGTGTTTCCCGAACCAATGACCATATTAATCGGTTTTGCACGTTATCCCAAGAAGATATTTGTTTATCGTTTTACATTAAACATTTATATCAGTGAGCTAATATGGTGAATGCCGGTGTGAGGCCGGCAGGAGATGAAGAATGTTTCAGTACACGAGGTTCCGCACGCTGAGGCTCAGCCGCAGGAACCTGGAGAAGCTCAGGGATGCAGGCCAGAAGACCGACATAGAGGTGATCGGCTTCCTATACGCCGACGAGGACGTCACACCCGACCTCATCGAGCAGACCGTCTCCAGCGCAAAAGTGTACGGGAGGATTCTCGCAACTCCGCCCGTGAGGCAGGCGCTCCTTGCGCGCGAAGCCGCCTGATCGGGCAACAAACCGTTCACTCCCGAGCCCGCCGGTCCGTCTCTTCCGGCGGGCGTATCCCTTTTTCCACCCCTTTCACGGGGGTTAATCTAATAATGCAGAACCCTTTGCTACGGGCGGTGCTATTCTGGACACGGGAATTCTCGCCGCCATCGTCATCTACTTCGTGGCGATGCTGGCAATAGGTGTGTACTTCCTCCGTAGCTCGAAGACCACAGGCCTGAGGGAGTACTTCCTCGGCGGGAGGAAGATGAATCCGTACGTCACGGCCCTTTCGGCCCAGGCGTCGGACATGAGCGGTTGGATGCTGATGGGCCTGCCCGGGGCGATAGTCGTCGCCGGCATGGGGCAGGCTTGGATAGGGATCGGCCTGGCGGTCGGGTCCTACCTCTGCTGGCTGTTCGCCGCAAAGCGTCTCAGGAAGCACTCCGTCGTCTCCGGCAACGCCATCACCATGCCGGAGTTCTTCTCCAACAGGTTCCACGACGAGAAGGGGTACCTGAGGCTGATCAGCACCGTGATTATCCTCGTCCTGTTCACGATATACGTCGCGTCCGGGTTCAAGAGCTGCGGCGCGGTCCTGGAGATGGCCCTCGACATAGGGCTCGAGGTCGCCATCATCGTCGGCGTCGTCATCACCGTCGCCTACACCATGATGGGCGGTTACAAGGCGGTCTGTTGGGCCGACTTCGTCCAGGCCATCCTGATGGTGATCTGCGTGGTCGTCGTCCCCATAGCGGCCATCAACGCGATGGGCGGATGGGGCGAGGTGACCTCCGCGTGGGGGAACCTCGACATCGAGGGCTTCACCAGCCTGTTCTACGACAGCGGGGAGCCCATCACGATCATCGCGCTGGTCTCCGCCCTCGCCTGGGGCCTCGGATACTTCGGGATGCCGCACATCGTCATCAGGTACATGTCCATCAGGAACCCCAACGAGATCAAGATCGCCCGCAGGGTGTCGCTCCTGTGGATCGTCATCGCCCTCGGCGCGGTCATCGTCATGGCTCTCGTCGGAAGGGTGTACTTCGCCGGCCAGACGCCCGGCGTGGACTACGACGCGGAGCACATATTCCTCATGCTCTCCAGCAGCCTGTTCGCGCCCTTCGTCTGCGGCATAATGTTCGCAGCGATCCTCGCGGCCATCATGTCCACCGTGGACTCCCAGCTCCTGGTGGCGACGTCCAGCATCACCAACGACATCATGGCCAAGTCGAAGAAGCGCACATACAGCGACAGCAAGCTGGGCTGGGTGTCCAGGGTCGTCGTCGTGGTGATCTCGGTGATCGCCGCCCTCCTGGCGCTCTACGGCTCGGACAACATCATGGGCCTCGTGTCCTACGCGTGGTCCGGGTTCGGTTCGGCCTTCGGCCCGCTCATGATCCTGGCGCTGTTCTGGAAGCGCATGAACCTCCAGGGCGCGATGGCGTCCATGGTCGTCGGGTTCGCCACCGTCATCCTCTGGGAGACGTTCATGGACTTCACCGGCCTGTACTCGCTCCTGCCCGGGTTCGTCTTCGCGATGATCGCCGGAGTGGTCGTGGCCCTCATGACGCCCCCGCCGTCCCAGAGCATCCAGGACGAGTTCGACGAGGCCCAGGTCTACGAGGAGCCCGTCGACGGTCCCGCCCGAGGGGCATGATATCCGATTACGAGACCGTCTCCGGCGAGACCGTCGGCGAGCTCTCGCTGAAGGGCTCCCGCTTCATCGGCGTCTCCCTCCCGTGCCAATCGGAGGAGGACATCCAGGCCAACCTGGGTGCCGTCTCCGGGCGCTGGAGGGACGCCACCCACTACTGCTGGGCCGCCGTCTACGGCGGCTCGTCGAGACGCGAGCGGTCCAGCGACAACGGCGAGCCCTCCGGCACCGCGGGCAAGCCGATCCTCTCCGTGCTCAAGGGCACGGGCCTGACGGACACCATGGTCGTGGTCATCCGCTACTTCGGGGGGACGCTCCTGGGCACCGGCGGCCTGGTGCACGCGTACACCGAGGGCGCGCGCATAGCTCTGGACGGTGCTCCGAGGGTCACACGCCGCGCATGCTGCTCCTACATGTTCCATCTCGACTACGCGGACTACAGCGCGTTCGAGTCCAAGCTCTCGGACCTGATGGCCGCCCGCCCGGAGTGCGAGTACTCCGAGCGCGTGGACGTGAGGGTGCTCGTTCCGATCGACCGCAGGGACGAGTTCCTCCGCAGGCTCTCGGACGCCACGTCCAGGAGGGCCCGCCCCGTGGAGCTCCCGGACCGCTACGCGCGACGGCGAACCCGTCTTATACCGCCATCCAATCCCATCCGTCATGCTTCTAAAGGCCCAGTCCGTCGCCAAGGCCTTCGGCCCCGTCAAGGTGCTGAAGGACGTAAGCCTCCAGATAAACGAGGGCGACAGCATAGGCCTCATCGGCGTCAACGGCGCCGGGAAGTCCACGTTCCTGAGCATCCTCCTGGGCGAGCAGAAGCCGGACACCGGCGAGTTCATCCGTCAGACAGAGCGCATCGGGTACCTGGAGCAGTTCGCCGAGTCCGGCGACGTCACCGTTCGCGAGGTCCTCGGCCGCCCCTACGGGCACATCGAGGCGGTCCGCCGCAGGCTCAAGGAGATCGAGGACGAGATGATCGCCGGCGGCGACATCGACTGGAACGCCTTGGCGGAGGAGAACTCCGCCCTGGAGGCGAAGCTCGCCAAGGCCGACGAGGAGGACGAGGCCGGGAAGATCGAGGCCCTGAGGAAGGTCGGCCTGTCCGCGGACATCATGGAGCGCTTCATGTCCACCCTGTCCGGGGGCGAGCGCACCAAGGTGATGCTCTCGAGGATCGTCATCCAGGCGGACGACTGCGACCTGCTCGTCATGGACGAGCCCACCTCCCACCTGGACATCACAACAGTGGAGTGGCTGGAGGACTACCTCATCAAGTCGCACTGCGCGGTGCTCGTGGTGAGCCACGACAGGTACTTCCTGGACAAGATCGCCACCCGCATGCTGGAGATCGACCGCGGGAAGTCCCGCGAGTACAAGGGGAACTACTCCGACTTCATCACCAAGAAGATGCTGGAGCTGGACCGCATGGAGAAGGAGTACCGCAAGTACGCCTCCCAGAAGCGCCGCCAGGAGGAGATCGCGGCGCAGCTGCACCAGGACCAGTGGTACATGACCACCCACAAGACCCGCGAGAAGCTGATCGAGAAGATGGAGGTCAAGGAGAAGCCCGAGAAGGCCCAGGAGATCACCGTCCGCATCCAGGCGGCCCCCAAGTCGGGGAAGAACGTGCTGATCACCAAGAACCTCTGCGTGGACCTGGGCGGCAGGAGGATCCTCTCCGACGTCGAGCTCGACATCCAGAAGGGCGAGAAGGTCGGCATCTTCGGGGCGAACGGCGAGGGGAAGTCCACGCTCGTGAAGGCGCTCCTGGGCGAGATCCCGTCCACCGGCGACGTGTGGCTCGCCCCGGGTGCCAAGATCGGCTACTACTCTCAGCACCACGACGCGCTGGACCCGAAGCTCACCGCGGAGGAGCAGCTCCTGCTCGTGGTGGGCAAGGACCGCAGGGGCGAGGCCCGCAAGATGCTGGCCAGGTTCCTGCTCTACGGCAACGACGTGGAGCGCCCCATATCCACGCTGTCCGGCGGGCAGCGCGCCAGGGTCGCCATGTGCATGCTCCTGCTGGACGCGACGAACCTCCTGGTCCTGGACGAGCCGACGAACTACCTGGACATCCCCGCGAAGCACGCCATCGAGGAGGCGCTCAACGAGTACGACGGCACTGTGATCACCGTGACGCACGACAGGTACTTCCTGGACACCGTGTGCACCAAGGTCGTCGAGGTCAAGGACGGCCACGTGACTGAGTTCGCCGGAACGTACTCGGAGATGAAGGGCCGTCCGAACGTCCGCGAGATCGTCATGGACGCGGACGAGTACCGCGTCGTCTCCCCCTTCACGAACTGGGCGACGGGCAGGAAGTACGGCAAGGGCGAGCGCGTGCTCATCACCCCGCCGGAGCAGAAGAGCTTCGAGTGGGCGATGAATCAGGGCAAGCTCAAGAAGACCGGCGGACGCCAGAGGAAGAAGGTGGACCCGACCTTCATGGAAGAGGAGAAGAAGGGCTGACCAGCCTCTCCAGACGTCCTATCCTGCATTCCAGTAGCCTCGGTAGCAGACCGGCGCGGCCCGGGTCCATCCCGTATCCGCGCAGCATCCGCTCCATCCTCCCGACGATCCCGTGCAGCGTCTCCGTGTCGACCCATGACAGGTCCGCATCCCTGAGTATCGGGGGGACGGCATCCCCGTTAGCCCCGTTCTCCACCGCATCCGCGATCCGATCCGTGGACGATCCGCACATCAGCGATGTCCCCGTGTCGTAGACCGGCGCAGGTCCGAGCCATTCCCCGGATTCCGAGTCCCTCAGGAGCCCGTAGTTCCCGGAGTGGCGGTCGGTGTTCATCATCAGGAAGTCGACGACGGCCATCCTCTCCAGGTGCCCGGACACGTCCAGCCCTTCGACCGAGCAGGCGTCCAGGAACTTCTGCGCCGTCGGCACAGGTCTGCAGTCGCCCCTCCCGGAAACCAGACGACCGGCCGTCACGAGCTCGGTGGTACCGTCGGTGAACGCGGGGCACACGGACGCCGGCATGCCGTTCGTGAATTCGAGATCGTACCCCGTATGCGGTATCCCGAGCGCATCCATCGCCAGTGACGCGACGGCCTCGCAGAGCGGCTCCTGCATCAGGGGCCAGCGTCCCGCCTTCACGAGGACGGGCCTCCCGCGAAGGGTCCACCTCTTCCTGAGGGCCCCGTCCGTGGCGCAGTCCGGCGACGGCATCCCCGGCCTCCCCGACAGGCGCTCGTCCATGATCATGTCCCCCAGGTCCCCGGGGAACGGGACGCGGTGCGGGCACACGTCGTCCCATCCAAGCCTGGATCCCGCCGGGCGGATCCAGTGGCAGTCGGACACGCACAGCCCCATGGACGCCTCAGTCATCTCCTCCGGGGAGCCGAACCCGGCCCTCTCCAGGAGGCTCCCGATCCCCTCCCGGGAGTCTGGGATGCGGCGCTCGTCCCACCAGACCTCCAGCTCCCACGGGTCGGCACCCCCTCCGGGAGCCGTGCCCGCGGGAAGCGCCGAGGCGTCCAGGACCTCCCGGAGGGACATGCTCCCGTCCGCCAAATCCACGATCGCCGCGGCGTCGTCGAGGCGCATGAGCTCGTATGTTGTCACAGCGCATTGGATGTCCATCAAGGAACACAAAACCGCGCATCCCTCCCGAATCAACACGCAGCTTCTCTGCATCATATTATACTCAGAACGCCATGCACTGGCATGGACCCGTTCACAATAGCGATCGTCATGATAGTGGTGGGGGCTATCTTCCTCATAATCGAGGCGTTCAGCCCCGGCGCGTTCATGGTCATCCCGGGTCTGGTCCTGGTCATCCTCGGCCTGATCGGAGCCGCGTTCCCGGACATCCTGTTCACATGGTGGTCCCCCGTCATAGCCGTGGTCGTCGCGATACCGACGACCGCCGTGACCGTGAAGGGGTACCAGAAGCTCGCCGAGCCCGAGCCGCCCACGACAACCGTGGCCGATTCGCTCGTGGGGAGGAGGGGCACGGTCACCGTCGCCACGGAGCCGGGCACCATGAGGGGCAAGGTCAGGATAGACTCCGACACCTGGTCCGCCACGTCGGACGAGGCCATCGAGGAGGGCGCCCAGGTCGAGGTGGAGAGCAGCGAGGGCGTGCACGTGCACGTCCGCAGGCTGCGACCCGGAGGGAACCGAGATGAATGCATCCATTCTAGCAGTGGCGATCGTCCTCGCAGTGGTGGTCATCGCCGTCATCCTCAGCGGGGTGAAGATCGTCCAGCCCTACGAGCAGGCGATCTACATGAGGCTGGGGAAGTTCGTGAGGGTCCTGAACCAGGGACTCAACATCGTCTGCCCGCTGATCAACCAGGTCGTCAAGCTCGACCTGCGCACGGAGGTCCTGGACGTCCCCAAGCAGGAGGTCATCACCAAGGACAATTCCCCCGTGGCCGTCGACGCGGTCATCTACATCAAGGTCACCGACCCGAAGAACGCCTTCTTCGAGGTCACCAACTACAGGCTGGCCACCGTCAACCTGGCGCAGACCACCCTCAGGTCGATCATCGGGGAGATGGAGCTGGACCAGATCCTGTCCTCCAGGGAGAGGATCAACGTCAGCCTCAGGGACATCCTGGACGAGAACACCGACAAGTGGGGCGTGAAGATCGAGGCCGTGGAGATCCGCGAGGTCGACCCCGCCCGCAAGGTCAAGGACTCCATGGAGGAGCAGACCTCCGCCGAGAGGAAGAGGCGCGCGGCAATCCTGGAGGCCGACGGCCTGAAGAGGGCCGCCATCCTCGAGGCCGAGGGGAAGAAGAAGTCCATGATCCTCGAGGCCGAAGGGAAGAGGCAGTCGATGATCCTCGAGGCCGAGGGTCAGAGGATGGCCACCATCCTGGAGGGGCAGGGAGAGGCTCAGAAGCTCAGGATCATGTCCGTCGGTGCGGCGGCCATGGACTCCAAGGCCATGTCGGTGCTCTCGATGCAGACCCTGCAGGAGGTCGGCAAGGGCGAGTCGTCCAAGTTCTTCTTCCCCATGGAGCTCACCAAGCTCGTGGAAGGGGTGTCCGACTACGTGGGCACCGCGTCCAGGATCCCGGACAGGCCCGTGTCGAGCATGGAGGACATCGAGAGGGCCGTCGGCAACCCCGACGACATCCTCGGACCCATCCCCACGCCCGAGCAGATAAAGGAGGAGACCTCCGGCCTCGACAGCGAGGTCAGGAAGGACCTCGAGGACGTGGACGAGGTCATCTCTAACAAGCCGAAGAGCACGGCATGAAAACCGCGGGGGAGCCATCCCCCGCATCCGCCTTCTCACCGGTCGTCCCGGTACATCGAGCTTATGTGGGCCCCGTCGCAGAACGGCATGTCGCCCGACCTGCCGCACCTGCATAGCACGGCGCGGTTCCTGGGCTCGAACTCCTCGCCGCCTGGCCCCGTGATGGGTATGCGGCCGCGGACGTAGATCCCGCCGGACACCCTCTTCTCCGGGTCCTGGATGATCCATATCCCGGGCTCGCACTCCTCGTCGAGGACCGTCCCGTCCGGCGCTATCGCGGTGAGCCTCCCCGACGGGCACTCCACGCAGGCGCGGACTATCTCCGCCGCCAGAACAGGGTCGTCGGATCCCGGGAGCAGCCCCCAGGGCTTCCCGGCCTTCCTGTGGCAGAACCTGGACAGGGAGCACCTCTCGTCGTCCTTCAGAGTGAGTCCCGGCCCCTCGGTGACGATGCACCGCTCGTCGTAAGGGCGGGGGTCCGCCCTCCCGCGGCCCTTGAACCTCTTGTGTGACGCCCCGTCGCAGAACGGGGGGTTCCTGGACCTGCCGCACCTGCAGAGGGCGTAGACCTCCCCGTGGGGTATCTCGCGTATGTCCCTCCACACGTAGCCGCCGTCCTTCGGCTCGATGGCCTTCTCGTAAAGCGGGACGTTCCCCTCGACGATGTAGGGGCCCCTGTCGACCACCCGGATGCGCATGTCCTGAGCCATGGGGATGTCTTCGCGGTGCCGACGGATAAATGTTACCAGAAGTGAAGGGTCCGGGACCCCCGCAGAGGCCCCGGTTCGAAGCGTTCAGACGAACCTGACCGCGGTGCCGTAGGCGGTGATCTCCGCCGCGTTCGCGGCGATGGTGGACGAGGTGTACCTCATCATCACGACGGCGTCCGCGCCCATCTTCTCCGCGTCCTCGACCATCCTCTTGGTGGCGATGGCGCGGGACTCGTTCATCATGTCGGTGTACGTGGCGAGCTCGCCTCCGACCATGGACTTCAGGCCCTGGCCGATGTCGCGGCCGATGTTCTTGGTCTGGACCATGTTCCCCTTGGCGATCCCGATGATCTCGTAGCTCTTCCCGGGTATGTTCTCAGTAGTCGTCAACAGCATCGTCGAGCCCCTCCTCTATCTCCCTGAGCCTCTCCGCGGCGTAGTACGCCATGGCGGCCGCAAGTGCGATGAAGATGACTGCGACCACGGCGACAACCCACAGCGGGAGCTCCGCGACGAAGTAGCAGACGGGCAGCACGACGAACATCGCGATGACGATCACGGCGATGACGACGACGGCCGTCTTCTTGAGCGCATCCTTCTCCATGAGCATCCGGATGCATCGGATGCGTATTTCATCCTATGCAGGATGCGCTCGGCACAAGTGTGCGAACGCGGGGCGACCGACGGGGTTAACTAGGATTGCGCCAGTCTCCGCAGGTGCCGGGAGACGGAGGACGGCCGACGGTAGGCGCAAGCCAGCTGAGGAAGTTCCCTCCTCCAAGGGCGAGGCGGATCCGGAAATCGGATACGGCGAGAGCCGTGGCAAGGGCACAGAAACGACACAGACCGGGCAGACAGGATGACCCGCCAGGCGGCGACGTTCCCCGGGATTTGGTGAAACGGCGACACCCCGCCGGAGCAAGTCCGCACAGCAGGGCAGACCGGCCCGGGACCTGCGGGTAGGACGCGTAGTTGAATGCCGTCTGAAACAGAAGGGGGGCTACTACCGCCACCCGGCGCTAAACCCATTCACGCACACGGTGATGATCGATGCTCGAGCTCAAGTCCTGTCCAAAGTACGCGCCTGACACCGGAATCAGGATCAAACCCCCGGAGGAGACCCTCAGGGAGGTCCTGCCCAAGCTGGGCATAGCCGGGCTCGGGGAGCCCGAGGACATCACGTCCAAGGACGACATCGGCATCCCGGTGTTCTCCGTCGACAGGCAGAAGACCGCCCTCGGGAAGCCCAAGTACTACAACGGCAAGGGAGTCACGAAGGAGCAGGCGGAAGCCTCCGCGGTCATGGAGTCGATCGAGCGCTACAGCGCCGAGCGCCAGGATTCTGACGAGGTGGCGTACGGGACCTACGAGCAGGCCTGCGACGTCATGCTCACCGTGAACCCGGCGGACCTGATCCTGCCCATCTGGGCGCTGGACAAGCTCCAGGGCGCCGAGATCGCCTGGACCCCCGGATGGGAGATGTTCAGGGGCGAGCAGATATGGGTGCCCGCCTGCGCCGTGTTCTACCCCTACAAGCCGGACACCGACCTCCAGCTCTTCAAGTTCCACACCAACGGCATCGCTTCCGGCAACACCATGGAGGAGGCGGTCCTCCACGCGATGTTCGAGCTCATCGAGAGGGACGCCTGGTCCATCGCGGACTACCGCAACACCGTCGTGCCGGACGTGGAGGTCGATCCCGACTCCGTCCCGGGGCAGCTCCTCGCCAAGTTCGCGGCCAAGGGCGTGGACATCCACCTGAAGGACCTCACCAGCGACATCGGCGTGCCAACCATCGGCGCCGCCGCGGACGACACCGTGACGAAGGACCCGGAGCTCCTGACGATCGGCGTCGGCACGCACCTCAACCCGGAGATCGCCGCCATCCGCGCGATCACAGAGGTGGCCCAGAGCCGCGCCACCCACAAGGACGGGAAGAAGATCAACGCGCAGCTCCAGAGGGTGACCAACGAGATGGGCTACGAGCGCATCAAGGAGGTCAACCGCATGTGGTACACCCGCTCCGAGAGGACCGTCAAGCTGTCCGACATGAGGGACGAGTCCACCGACGATGTGCTGAAGGACATCGAGGTGGTGCTCGGCAAGCTGGTGGACGCGGGCTTCGACAGCGTCATCGCTGTGGACATCACCCGTCCGGAGCTGGGCGTCCCCTCGGTCAGGATGGTCATCCCCTTCATGGAGGTCTGGACCATGGACGAGGAGAGGGTCGGCCCCAGGCTCAGGGGCATGTGGCCCCCCGCACAGTGAGACGGAGGGCTCCGTACCGCTCCATCGGCCATCTTAATTACGCAATCCGCGTTCACCCTCCCATGGAAGGGCGTTTCAAAGCCGTCGGCTTCGACATGGACGGCACGTTCCTCAGGACACGCGTGGACTACGTAAAGCTGGGCAACGTCGACCGCGAGGTCGCGGAGCGCCACGGTGTGGCCTTCGACGAGATCGACTTCGGCACGGCCGTCAAGAGGCCCAGGGCTCCGATCGGAGCATGGCTCGAGGCCCACGGCCGCGGGGGCGAGTGGCCCGCCATATACAGGGAGATCGACGAGCTCTCCACCGTCTACGAATGCGAGTTCGTGGACGAGGCCGTCCCGTTCCCGGGGGCCGTGAGATGCTTCGAGGATCTGAGGTCCAGGGGTCTGAAGGTCGGGATCCTCACGCGCGGCAGCCTGGAGTACGCCAGGAGGGCGCTCGGTCCGCTTTTCGGGGAGTTCGACTTCGTCATGGGGAGGGACTACTCGAACTACGACGACGCCAAGCCCTCGCCGGTGGCGATGCGCCAGTTCGCCGCCGAGCTCGGGGTGGACGCGTCGGAGCTTCTCTACGTGGGTGACAACACCACGGACTGGGAGTCCGCGGCCGGTGCCGGTTCGGCGTTCGTGGGTGTTCTGACTGGCGCTTCGACCCTGGAGGTCTGGAAGGCCGCCGACCCGTCGATGACGGTCGTCGACAGCGTGGCCGACATCCCCGGCCTGTTCTGAATCTGTATTGGAAAAAAAGGGAAACGGTTTCTGTGCCGGGCCCCGGAGGGCCCGGCGGATGGATCCTCACTGGGTCCCGTCTCCCAGGGTGTGCACCCTGTCGAGGACCTTGAGGTGCTCCTGGTCGTCGTATCTGAACCTCTTGAGGTTCTTCTCGAACGTCTTGTCTCCGGGGAGCAGCTTCTTCATGACCTGCATGAGCATGCTTCCCATGCCCATGAGGGTCTTGTTCATGTCGATGCCGAACCTGGTCATACCGCAGGTGACGTGTCCGGGGTTGACGATGTCGCGCGGGTCCAGGACGGTCTTGAGCTCCCTGGTCATGCCGGCGGTCTCGTGGTTGTGGATGACGTCCATCGCCCAGGCGAAGAACACCCCGAACCCGGTGGACCTTCCGCCGTACTCGGCGGCGACGTCGCCCAGGTAGAAGTTGAACCCGAAGGCGAGCATCCCGGTCAGGAGCTCGTCGTCCTTGAAGTAGTAGGGCATGAAGAGGGCGGTCTGCCTGTCGGCCATGACGCCGATGACCCCTCCGGCCTCCATCTTCATCTCCTCGAATCCCTGGTAGCACCTGTCGGTGAACTCGCCCCAGTTGATGGTGGGCACGATGACCTCGGCGGGGATCTCCCCGACTCCGACCTTCCTGGCCCTGAACTCGTAGCACCTCTCGTCCCACTCGTGCTCGGCGATCTCGTTGGCGACCTTCCTGCCGCCCACGGCCTCGGCCATGGCGGTGACGGCGGCCTCCTCGAGGTCGTTGTGCTTCTCGTCGCCCTGGAGGGTGACGAGCCAGAGGTTCTTCACGTCCGGCGCGTGGACGCCGGCCCTGTGCTGGTTCTGGAAGTGGAGGTAGTCGGACCAGGCGATGTGCAGGGGCCTGACGGACGCGTTGGCGACCAGGGCCTGCAGGGGCCCGTCGATGTCCTTGAGGTTGTCGAACTCGTAGGCGAGGCACCTGATCTGCCCGGTGGGGTAGATCCTCATGGTGAACGTCGCGATGAACCCGAGGGTCCCCTCGGCACCGGAGAAGAACTGGTTCAGGTTGTAGGACGCCCCGTACGAGCCGGTGGAGTCCCATCCGGTGGTGACGATCGATCCGTCATCGACGATGACCTCGGCGTTGAGGACGTTCTCCCTGGCGGAGCCGTACTTGTAGGAGC
>JAUNXZ010000150.1 GCA_030539515.1 Thermoplasmata archaeon | reverse complement strand
ATCGAAAGCTGCGTTATGATCTTGTCCTCTATCATTCAAATCACCCTGGTGTCCACGACCCTCTTGGCCTTGCCCTCGAACCTGGGGAGCTCCCCGGGCGCCTTCAGCTCGACCTTGGCGTAGATGTTAAGATACTTCTTCAGCTCGGCCTCGATCTTGGCCCTGAGCCGCTGCATGTCCTCCACCCTGTCGCTGAAAGCCTCGGGGCGGATCTCGACCTGTACGGTCATCTCGTCCAGGGCTCCCTCCCTGGACACGTATATCATGTACTGCTGGCCCACCTCGGGGATGCGCATGAGAGTGTACTCGATCTGGGACGGGAACACGTTGATCCCGCGGACGATGAGCATGTCGTCGGTCCTTCCCGAGATCCTCCCGATGCGCGGGGACGTGCGTCCGCAGGCGCACTCGCCCTCCATGAGGTAGGTAACGTCCTTGATCCTGTAGCGGATCATGGGCATGGCCTCCTTCTGGAGCATGGTGACGACCATCTCCCCCTTCTCGCCCTCCTCCAGCGGCTCGCCGGAGTCGGGGTCGATGATCTCCACGTACATTATGTCGCCGCAGATGTGGAGCCCGTTCTTCTCGGTGCACTCGGTGAACATGGGTCCGGCCTGCTCCGACGTCCCGTAGATGTCGTACGCGTCTATCCCCATCTCCTCCTTGATCTTGATGCGCATGCTCTCCGACCAGGGCTCGGCGCCGATGGCGGCCTTCCTGAGCTTGGTGTCGTTCTTGATGCTCACGCCCATCTCCGCGGCGACCTCGCCGAGGTGGATGAGGTAGGACGGGGTGCACGCTATCGCGGTGACGCCGAGGTCCTGGATGAGCTCGACCTGCCTCTGCGTGTTGCCGGTGCTCGACGGGAGGACGGTCGCGCCGACGGCCTCGCCGCCGTAGTGGGCCCCGAGACCGCCTGTGAACAGCCCGTATCCGTACGAGACCTGCAGGACGTCGCCGGGCCCGATGCCGATGGACGTGAAGGAGCGGGCCAGCGCCTCGGTCCA
Source organism: Thermoplasmata archaeon (assembly GCA_030539515.1). GTDB lineage: Archaea > Thermoplasmatota > Thermoplasmata > Methanomassiliicoccales > Methanomethylophilaceae > Methanoprimaticola. The sequence goes on along the minus strand of JAUNXZ010000150.1, from coordinate 1,756 downwards.
GTAGTCCAGGTCGTGCTGGGTGTACCCCACGAGGGTGGGCTTCCCGGTGGTCCCCGAGGACACGTGGTACCTGACGATCTCGTTCTGCGGGACGGTGAACAGCTTGTCCGGGTAGTTGTCGCGCAGGTCCTGCTTGTACATGAAGGGCAGCTTGCGGATGTCCGCCAGGCAGGTGATGTCGTCCGGGTGGACCTTCTCCTCCACCATGCGGTCGTGGTAGAACCTGTTGAAGGAGTACAGGTTGTAGACCAGCTGCTTGAGCTCGCGGTACTGGAGCTTCTTCAGCTCCTCGACGGGCATGCATTCGATTCTCGGGTTCCAATACATGATTACCCCTGATGATGGCGCTTCCATGCCGTAGACAGTATAAATCGGATGCGCCCTCGCGTGTGCGATAAGGATGGGCCAGAGGGAGGCGTGGGATTCGTTCTACCGCTCGAACGGGCGGGCGTGGAGGGGCAGCTGCAGGCTCCCAGATCCGCTCCGCGGCGGGGGCAGGGCGCTGGACATCGGGTGCGGCAGCGGGAAGAGCACCTCGACGCTGATCGAGATGGGCTACTCGGTGACCGGCATGGAGCTCTCCGACGAGGCCGTCCGCATCTGCGGGGAGCGCTTCGGCCCCTCGGCGGGGTTCGTGCAGGGGGACGTGCGCTCGATGCCCTTCGGCGACTCGGAGTTCGACTACGCCGTGGCGGTCCACGTGCTGGAGCATCTCGACGACGGGGATGTCCGCAGGGCGTCCGCCGAGATATCCCGTGTACTCAAGCCGGGTGCCAGGCTCTTCGTCCGCGACTTCGCCCCCGGGGACCTGAGGGAGGGCTCCAGGGAGTCCTCCGACATCGTGTACGTCCACCGGACGCCCGACGATATCGCCGCCCTCATGCCCGAGTTCTCGGCGGAATCCTCGGAGCTGGCGGAGGAGCGCACCCGCTTCGGCGCCGTCAGACGCCGCTCGGAGCTCCTTCTGGTCAATCGCAAGCAATAAGAACGGGGGCCGTAATCGTCGCGCATGAAGTGCCCCAAGTGCGGCCACGACAACAATCCGGACATCATATTCTGCGAGGAGTGCGACTGGAGGCTCGACATCCCCTACAGGCCCGAGAAGAAGCGCAACCCCGCCGCGTACTCCGCGGTCACCGTCGTGCTCGGAATCATCGCGGCGGCCTGCGGGTTCCTCGGCCAGTACTACGTCGCGGTCGCCGCCGGCGCAGTGGCCATGCTCCTGGGCGGGTACTCCATGAACCTGCCCCGCCTTCTCGGAGCGCCCAACGCCACCCAGTGCATGGCGCTCTCCGCGCTCGGACTGATCCTCGGCGTAGTCGGGTTCATCCTCGGCTTCTCCGGCGCGCTCGGTGCTTGAGATGGCAGTCTACCGCGGGAAGTACATCCTCGAGGGCCTGGGCTCTATCAGCCCGGAGATGGAGCACAACCTCGACGTCGCGTACGAGCTGTGCATGTCCTACAAGGACAGCTTCCCCTGCGAGATGTGCGGGAAGTGCTGCCACCAGCCCCACATCGTGGTGAGGCCGGACGAGATCGACCGTGTCTCGTCGGCCGCCGGCATCCCCATCTACGAGTTCATGAGGGACTACCTCGTCCGCACCGACGACGGGAGGTTCCTCTTCAAGAAGACGGACCCCTGCGCCTTCCTCGGGAAGGACAGGAGGTGCACCATCTGGAGGGACCGCCCCCAGATCTGCGACGACTTCCCCTACGCGGTCTCGATGTTCATGAGCCGCGTGTACCTGGCGCTGAC
>JAUNXZ010000149.1 GCA_030539515.1 Thermoplasmata archaeon | reverse complement strand
GTGCCGGAGATGGGCCTGACGTCCGCGAAGTCGGCGTCGAAGACCTTCTTGGCGAGCTCGATGGTCTTGAGCTCCACCTCGTCGACGTAGATGTTGCCCTGATAGTAGCGCTTCCCGGGGAGCCCCTCCGCGTACCTGTCCGCGAAGTCGGAGATCAGCATCTCCTTCGCCAGCGGGCTCATGAGGTTCTCCGATGCGATCATCGGGATGCACTCCTCGAACCACTTGTTATGGTCCATCACTTTCTGTCTGATGTAAGCCGCGTCTTCCGTAGCCATGTTCACCGCTTGACGAATCACGGGACCCAGTTTAATACTGTCGCGGGCGCTTCAGCAGCTCCTCGTCGGAAATGTACGGGACCGGGTGGTATAGCTTGGGGAGGCGCACCGAGAGGTCGTCGTCGGACCAGTCCTCGTCGCAGTCGAAGAGCGAGTAGAGGATCGAGGCCCCGTTGTACGGGTCCTTGTGCGTGAAGTAGATCTGGTCCTTCCTCAGGAGCGTCTTCGTGTCGAGGAGGGTGTGGTCGTTCGTGACCGCGACGAGCTGCGCGTGGTGGGGGTTGCGGCTCTCGTTGAACATCGATATGAGCCAGCGTCCGACGAGCGGATGCAGGTTGGACCCGAACTCGTCGATGACGATGGTCTTGCCGTACATCAGGGCGTCGACCAGCGGGCCCATGATGCCCAGCATCTGCCAGGTACCCTCGGACTCCTTCTCCAGGGGCATGACCGTGCTCCGGTCCGTGTCGGTGAATCCGTGCTCGACCCAGACCTTGAGGTCCTCCTTGACCAGGCTGGTCTGCCAGAACTGGCGGAACGGGTGGTGGATGCCGGCCCTGCGGGAGTAGCCCGAATCGTCCTTCGTCTCGCACTTGATGTCCACAATACCCAGATCCGCGATTTCGAGCGCGCGGATGACCATGTCCTTGACGTCGGGGTTGACCTCGATCATGGACACGGTCCCGCGGATGAGGGCGTCCCTCTCGTCGGGCAGGACGTAGATGTTCTGCACGATCTCCCTGTGGACCGCGACGCAGGTCTCCTGGTTGAACTGGGCGGCCACCGCGAGGTACGAGGACCCGATGGACGTCATGGCAGAGATGGATTTCTGCCCATTCGACTGGGACCTCCCGAAGCGGAACTCGTTGCCGACCCTGGTGAAGATGACGCTCTTGTGCCCTCCGGGGTAGCCGTGGAGCGACTCGTGGACGACCGTGCACCTGTCGAAGGCGATGATGTAGCAGTACAGCGTCCCGTCCACTATCGCCCTGACCGTGATGGTCGTGGGCGCTTCGACGGTCTCCGACGACAGGCAGAAGGGCTGGTACCACGGGTAGTCGAAGCCCGGCGGGACCGGGGCGGCCACCATCGCCTGCAGCGCGCGGATCGCCTTGATTATGAACGTCTTCCCGGACGCGTTGGGTCCGAAGATGACCGCGGACGAGAGGATGCCTCCGTCCACCGCGCTGCTCTTCAGGAGGTTGTCGTGTATGCTGTCCGACATGGCCCCAATGAGGCTGAGCGTGGCGGTGTCCCTGAACGGACCGAAGTTCTCCACGGAGAAGTCTACCAGCATAATGGTTGAAACCATGTAGGGGTATAAGTTTGTAGTGCACGGTTTCTCGGCCGATTTCGGCCGATTCGACCTACAATCCAAAGCGTCAGTCGGATCAACCGTGCCCTGCTGGACAGTATTTAAGCGCCCTTATAGGACCTTAAAGGAAACGCGCGCGAAACCTACCCGAATCCTGGTTGGATGTACGGTGTTGGGATTAAATAGGTCCGAACGCGGTTACAGAGCAAGCGCCCCGAAAGGCAGAGGGGCGCCACCAGGAAGCCGATCCGGCCGCGGACGCGGCGGGGGTTCGACGTCCCTCCGGGGATGTCTCGTGTCACCTCCTCCGCCGACGGCGGCGGTCCATCGCCGGCGCAAGCCGGGGTCCGGCTTTCCGGGGGATATCAGGATGCCCCGCCCCCGGGCGCGGACGTCCTGCCGGATGTATCCCCTTGAGCGACGGTACCGGGACCGGACGTCCCGGGTCCCGCCGCACCGCACAAAAGCGGAAGGGGATCCAAAATGAACAGAAAATACGCAATTTCGGCAGTCGTGCTCGTTGCCATCGTCATAGCCGCGGTGCTATGCTACTTCGAGATGAACGGCACCATCGCCCTGGCGGACAAGATATCCGACGGGTCGAGCGCCACCGAGCAGCTGCAGTTCGGCAAGAACCTGGACATTTGGTTCATGCTGATGCTAGTCGCCTTCCTGATGATCTTCATCCGGAAGTTCGAATGGGGGATATGCCTGGCCACCCTGCTTTCGGCGGTCAGCTCCTTCGTCGTCTACCTGGCCATCCAGGACTTCTACTTCGACTACGGGACGTGGGACCAGACGCTCCTGATCAAGGCAGTCATCTGCTCGATCACCCTGGTCATCGCGATCGGTGTGTTCTGCGGGACATGCAAGATGTGGCAGTACCTGCTGGTGGGGGCGCTCTTCGCCCCGGTGTACGCCCTCGTGGAGTGGCTCCTGGGCAACGTCACCATCGCCGGCGAGCTCGCCACCGACCCCGGCGGATCGATCCTCGTGCACATGTGCGCGGCGTACTTCGGAATCGGGGTGGCCCTGGCCATCCGCGACAAGCGCGCGTTCGACGAGCCCATGTACACGACCACGCACAGCGTCACGTTCGTCTGGCTGGCGAGCATGCTGCTGTGGATGCTCTGGCCGTCCTTCGTCACCTCCCTGGTTCCCGCCGAGGACGTGACCTGGGGGA
>JAUNXZ010000030.1 GCA_030539515.1 Thermoplasmata archaeon | reverse complement strand
GTGATGATCGTTTTTTGAGCCGATCGATGACGATAGACGGGCGAGCTGAGTGGCATCCCTCACCAGGGCGTCTGCCCGCCGTTCTCCAGGAGGTACGCGTTGTACTCCTTGGCGAGCCTGTAGGCGTCGTACATGCCGTAGATCCACAGCACGATGATCACGATGCCCACGACGATGAGCGCGACCAGCGCGACGACGACCGCGGTCTCGGGGCTCGTGTGCCCGTCCGCGACGGACGCGACGGCGATGAACCCGACGTAGTCGAGGATAGCCATCACGACGATGAGCGCCAGCATGAGGATGCCGCGCTGGACGCGCCCGACGTACATCTGCCCCAGGCCGGGGATGATGAGCGACAGGATCAGCGCCAGGCCCTCGGACTTCTTGTTGAACATGACGGCCGTGTTCACGTCCACACGGCCCGTGCCCGCGCCCGGACCGGACGCCGACCACCCGCAGTCGGGGCAGAACCTCGCCCCGTCGGGCATCTCCTTTCCGCAGTTGGAGCAGAACATATCGCGCCCCAATCCGCACTTCACCTATAATAACTGGGTCCGGGAGGGGGTCGGGCCCCGTCGCCGGGGCCCGGGGGACTCACCACGGAGGCTGCCCGTTGTGGTCCAGAAGGTAGCGGTTGTACTCGTTGGCGAGCTTGTACGCGTCGTACATCCCGTATATCCAGAGGATGACCGCTATGATCCCCGGGAACAGGAGGATGAAGGCGAGCGCCCAGAGGACGATCGCGCCCACGAGCATCCAGATGCCGCGGGTCGTCTGGCCCACGTATATCTGGCCGAGGCCGGTGATCAGCAGGGACAGGATCAGCGCCAGCCCCTCCGACTTCTTGTTGAACATCACGGCCGTGTTGGCGTCCATGCCGCCCGGCGCCGCGCCGGGCTCCGAGGAGCGTCCGCACTCGGGGCAGAACTTCGCCCCGTCCGGGATCTCCTTTCCGCAATTCTGACAGTACATTCCATGCACCCCGCTGGTACTTCGCGTCGGCAGTATATAATGACCTCGCGACGGCGCAACAGGATAACCGTAAATAAGGCGCGTCCGATGCGAAGGCATGGCATCCCTCCAAGTGGCCCTCGACCTCATGCAGCTGAACCGCGCCGTTATAATCGGCCGCGAGGCCGTCGAGGGCGGGGCGGAGTGGATCGAGGCCGGCACCCCGCTGATCAAGAGCGAGGGCGCCGAGGCGGTCCGCACGCTGAGGAGGGAGTTCCCCGGGCACAAGCTCGTGGCGGACACCAAGACCATGGACACCGGGTCCTTCGAGGTGGAGATCATGGCCAAGGCCGGGGCGGACATCGTCACCGTCCTCGGGCTGGCGGACGACGCCACCATCGACGAGGCCGTCAAAGCAGGCAGGAAGTACGGGGCGGAGGTCATGGTCGACATGATCAACGTGCCCGACCGCGTGGCCCGCGCGAAGGAGGTCGAGGCCCTCGGCGTGTCCTACATCTGCATGCACATGGGCATCGACACCCAGATGAGGGGCGAGGAGCCCCCCATCGACGTTCTCAGGAGGATAGTCTCCGAGGTGTCCGTCCCCGTGGCCGTCGCAGGCGGAATCACCGCCGAGAACGCAGGCGAGTACGTGGAGGCCGGCGCGTCGGTGGTCATCGTCGGCGGCGCGATCGTCAAGACGGACGACATCGCGAAGGCCGCCTCCGACATCGTGAAGTCCATGTCCGGGGCGAAGGTCGACACGGACCTCGCCCGCAAGTACGGGGAGGACGACCTGTTCGAGGCATTCGCCAGGGTGTCCACCTGCAACATCTCGGACGCGTTCCACAAGCAGGGCGTCATGACCGGCATCCTGCCGCAGTCCCTGAAGCACAGGCAGAAGATGGTCGGCAGGGCGCTGACCGTCCAGACCACCAACGGCGACTGGGCGAAGCCCGTGGAGGCCATCGACCGCGCCAAGAAGGGCGATGTCCTCGTCGTCGACGTGGGCGGCGCTCCCGTGGCGGTGTGGGGCGAGCTCGCCACCCACTCGGCGATGATCATGGGGGTCGCCGGGATCGTCATAGACGGCGCCATAAGGGACATCGACGACATCCGCGACCTGGAGTTCCCCGCGTTCTCCAGGACCGTGGCGCCCTGCGCCGGGGAGCCCAAGGGCTACGGCGGCATCGGCATCGAGGTCACCGTAGGGGGCCAGAGGGTCCGCACCGGCGACTGGATAGTCGGCGACGAGAGCGGGATAATCGTCATCCCGAAGGAGATGGCCGTCGAGGTCGCCAACAGGTCCCTGGACGTCCACGAGAGGGAGAACAGGACCCGCGAGGAGATCGACAGGGGTTCGACGCTCTCGAAGGTCAACGAGCTCTCCAAGTGGGAGCCCGTCAAGTGATCGGCACCCCCGATTCTGTTTCGGAATTCCGGCTTCCAGCGGACGCTATCGATGCATCCAGACTTCGTACCCGCCCGCGTACAAAAAGCAATATAGCCATCGTTTGTGTTTTTACATTGTGAAGGATGCCGAAGGATCCATGATGAAGGATGCCGGAAGGCACCGATAGAAGGAGGTGGCGGGGAAGTCCCCGCCTTGAATGGTTTGGACGTCAGTAGACGTGCCTTATGCCGTTGATCTCCTCGTCCAGGGCCTTGAGGCGCTCGATCCTGTCGGGGGTCGAGGGGTGGGTCCTGAAGAGGCTGACGAACTTCTGTCCGGCCCTGCCGCCGAAGGGGTTGGCGATCCAGACGCTCTCGTACGAGGTGTTGTCGTACGTGTTGGCCCTGGAGGCGCATCCGCCCTCGATCTTGGTCAGGGCGCTGGCGAGGGCCATCGGCTTCCCTGTGAGCCTCGCCCCGGACTCGTCGGCCAGGTACTCCCTGTTCCTGGAGACCCCGAGCTGGATGAGCATCGCGGCGAACGGGAGCGTCAGGTCCGCGATGACCGCGACCCAGAGGTTGTCCCTGTCCCCGCTGAGGAATGTGGACCAGACGGCCATGCTGGTGACGTAGGAGACCAGCGACGCCATCGTGGACGCCACGGACATCACCAGGATGTCGCGGTTCTTCACGTGGGAGAGCTCGTGCGCCATGACGCCCTCGAGCTCGTCGTCGTTCAGCAGGTTGAGCAGGGGCTGGGTGGCGACGACCGCCGCGTCCTTGGGGCTCCTGCCGGTGGCGAACGCGTTGGGCATGGGCACCATGGAGATGCCGACCTCGGGCATGGGGATCCCGGCGTTCTCGGCGAGCCTCTCCACGATGCCGTAGAGCCTGGGCTCCTCCTCCCTCGTGACCATCCGCACCTTGTTGGCCCTCAGGGCCATCTTCTTGGAGAAGAAGTACGAGTAGATGTTGAACGCTATCGAGACCGCCAGCATTATGACGAGCCCGAGGACCCAGTTTTTGAACAGGTACCCTATGGCGGTGCCGATGACGACCAGGAGGCCGGTCATCAGCACGAACATGGATGCCGTTCTGAGACGCCAGTGCATATCTATCGACCACCGATTGCGAGGATTCCGTATTTAACCATATCACATCGAGCTTCGGCAGTGACACCGCATCGCACGTCGAGGGACATGCCGGCGTAGAAGTCGGACACGCCCTTGAGCCCGAAGTGGGCGCGGAGGTTGGTCATCCCCTCCCTGCCGGTGCAGTGGTTCATGTGGAGGTCTGTGCACCCGTGGGCCTCGAACTCCGCCGCGTAGGCCTCGGCGACGGGCCTCTTCCTCTTCTCCAGGAGGACGGCTCCGACGAAGGTCCCGGCCTCGCGTCCGAAGCGCTTCAGGACGGCGTCCAGGGCGGGCCCGGGCCCGGAGCGGCCCCTGCCGCTGACGACGGCGAGGCGCCTCCCCTCGATGACGAGGTAAGACTCGGCGTACCCGTCCGGGGACTGGATCTGCGGCGAGAGCCAGACCTTCGGGATCATCTCGGTCCAGCCCTCGATGGGGACGATGTCCGCCTTGGCGCGGCACTCCTCGGAGAGCCCGACGCTGCTCGACAGCATGCCGCGCTTCCCGTCGTAGAGGCCGGCGGGGGCGTGGACCGTGAGCTTGGTCCCACGGGCCTCGACCAGGCCCTGGAGGGCCCTGCTGTTGTCCGCGTGGGTCTGCGAGACCGCGACCGCGGAGATGGACTCGGGGTCGATCTCCAGGTGCTCCATGTTGTGGATCAGGTACCTGTCCCTCAGGCCGGTGTCGAAGAGGACCCTCTCCCCCTCGGACTCGACCAGGACCGAGAACCCCTTGGCCCCGATCAGCGGTGTGTCCACCACGGAGCCCTCGTCGTAAACGCAAAGCAGCCTTGCCATATCATCGCCTCCTGTAGAGTGAGTCGGGGATGTCCCCGCATATCCTGTGGATGCTCTCGACCGGGACCTCCCCGTTCGCGAGCCACGCCTTGACCCTCTTGGGCACCGTGTTGACGGACATTATCGCGCCCGGCTTGGAGGGGTCGTCGATGTAGTCCGTCTCGATCATGAAGCGGTCCGTGCCCTTTCCGACCGCCTCGCGGGTGTTCGTCTTCGACGCGGGGATCGACGGCATCACGCCGTGCGTCTCCTCCGGGGTGACCCACGGGGGAGACGAGTGCTTCACCACCATCCCGCGGTCCAGCCCGGCCTCGTCCGCCATCTCCGCCAGGGAGCGGTCGGTGCCCTCCTCGGACTCGCAGTGGATGATCACCGGGCAGTCGGCCTCCTTCGCCAGGCGCATGCCGTGGAGCAGGACCCTGTTGGACGCGTCCCATATCTCCCGCGACACGGGGAAGTGGGGCCTCCCGATCTCCCCGATCGCCGCGGCGCGGCCCTCGGCCACGTCCCTCGCGGCGTCGTCCATGCCCTTCATCATCATCTCCTCCGCGCGCTCGAGGCCGTAGGCCTCCGCGAGGGGGATGATGAGGACGGGATAGGGCCCCACGGCGATGTTGATCTCCAGGTCCGTCTGGTCCTCCGCCAGCTGTGCCAGCATGTACGTTATGCCGTATGACTCGGCGAAGTCCTCGCCCTTGCGGATGGGGACCTCCGCGTACGGGAGGGTGACCAGGGTTAGCCCGGTCCCGCCGGCCGCCTCGAACTCCCTCAGCGCCGCGACGTTCCTGCCCGACGGCGACATGTGGATGTGGTTGTCGTAGATCGGCACCCTCTCGCTCATGCGACCCGAATCCCCCTCCTGTTCAAAATAGGCGCGCAGGAACGGCGCCACCTCCCCGTTATATAGTACCGCGTCCAATGGTTCGGGCGATGGACTCGAACTCCCGCTTCATGCTCAAGGCGTTCAAGAAGTACTATCGGTCCGACGGGCCGATGATACCGGACAGGTTCGCCCGCAGGGAGTTCGGATTCATGTTCTTCGACAGGAACTTCGTCCAGAGGCACCTGGCGTTCAGCAGCCCGGAGGAGCTCCGCAGGTACATGCTCGGCAACGTGCCGGCCCACAGCTACTACTCCACGTCCTACTACCGCAAGCCCAACGCGCCGGTGATGGAGGAGAAGGAGTGGCTGGGGGCGGAGCTGATCTTCGACCTGGACGCCGACCACCTGGACGGCGCCAAGGACATGACCTACGCGCAGATGATCGAGCAGATCCGGTCGGAGATGATCAACCTGGTGGACTCGTTCCTCCTCGGGGACCTGGGGTTCTCGGAGGACCAGGTCCACATCACCTTCTCCGGCGGCAGGGGCTACCACGCGCACGTCCGCACCCCGGACGTCATGGAGCTCGGGACCCACGAGAGGAGGGAGCTGGTCGACTACATCACCGGCTCCGGCCTGAACATAGACTGGGTCTTCCCGATCAACAGGGTGGCGACCTCCAAGGTCGTCACCGGGCAGGGGGTCCGCACCAACGTGGCGAAGGACCGCCTCATCCCCCCGGAGGACGCCGGAGGGTGGAAGCGCAGGATGCGCCTCGGGCTCATGGACGTGGTGAACGACTTCTGCGACGGGGACGGGAAGGAGCTGAAGAGGGAGTACCCGAGCATCAAGGGCAGCGACATCAAGACGGTGTACAAGGCCCAGGAGGAGCTCAGGAAGGCCCGCACGGTGCTCTTCCAGAAGAACACCATGGCGATGCTCTCGACGGCCACCCAGAACATGCTCGTGAAGATCATGGCCGAGGACATGGCCTACCGCCTGTCCGGCGAGGTGGACGAGCCCGTCACCGCCGACATCAAGAGGCTGATCCGCCTGCCCGGGTCCGTCCACGGGAAGAGCGGGCTGAGGGTCACCCCCATCACCCGCGACGAGCTGACGGACTTCGACCCGCTGCAGATGGCGGTGCCCGACGCGTACTCCGACGACCCCGTCAAGATAACCATGCGGAAGCCCGCGGACCTCGCGATGAAGGGGGAGCGCTTCTCCCTCAAGGGCGAGACCGAGGTGCCGGAGTTCGCCGCGGTGTTCCTGGTGGGCAGGAAGATGGCCGACATAGGCTACGCGTCCGAGGCCTCGCAGAGGCAGAAGCTGTTCCGACGGGCCTGGCACATCCCACGCGGCGCCGGGAGCCCCGTTCCCCTTCCATTATAATCCCTAAATAACGCGGGCGAACCTTTTATTAAGGGGATGGGGTTCCAGAGCCCAAGGTAATCACTATGAAAGCATTCCGTGTCACTGGAACCTACGCAGACCCGAGGAAAACCCAGCCCTTCTCCGTCGAGATGGCGGCTGAGGACGAGGCGGCGGTCAGGGAGAAGGCCCTCTCCACCATCGGCAGCAAGCACAAGCTGAAGAGGTGGCAGATCAACATCACCGACGTCGCCGAGATCCCCGCGGACCAGGTCACCAACCACGTCGTCAAGTACCAGATCGGTGAGTGATTTGGAAGACAACGAGCTCCGTCAGGCCCTGGCCCTGATGGATGCCTACAAGGACAGGGTCGAGGCCATGAGCCGCCAGGTCCAGGTCCTCCGCGTCTCCCTCGACGAGGTCACCATGGCCCTCGAGGCCGTCAAGGCATTCAAGGACGCCAAGGAGGGCGACGAGATCATGGTCCCCGTGGGAGCATCCTCGTTCATACCCGTCAAGGTCACCGGCAACAGGACCGTGGTCACCGGCATCGGCTCCGGCATCTCGATCCAGAAGACGGCCGACGAGTCCATCGAGTACCTCGAGTCCAACTCCGCGGAGATCGCCGAGGCCCTCAAGAAGTCGGTCGAGGCGCTCAACGAGTCGCAGCAGAACCTCGCCGCGATGAACGAGGCGGTCCAGCAGGAGTACGCCGCCAGGCGCCAGTCCATGGGCGGAATCCAGTGAGGTGCGCGGATGTTCGAGTCCCTCAAGTCCAAGATGAAGGGCCTGTTCTCCAGGGGCAAGGAGCTCAAGGAGGAGCAGGTCTACAGGCAGGAGGAGCCCGAGCTTCCGCCGGCCCCGCCGGAGACCCCCGCAGAAACGCCTTCCGCGCCCGCCGCGGATGCACCCGCCGTCAAAGAGGAGCCCGCTGTTCCCGCGGAGCCCCCGAAGGCGGAGGAGCCCAAGCTCTCCAGGAAGGAGATGCTGAAGCTCAGAAAGCAGGAGAAGAAGTCCGGCGCCGCGCCCGCCGCGTCCCACGCCCCGGTCGGAGACTCGGGGAAGAGGATCAAGGAGGACCCGCTGGACGAGATCCTGGACGACCTGGAGATAATCCTTCTCGAGGCCGACGTCGCCTACCCCGTGGTCGAGGAGATCAAGGCCGGGGTCCGCGCGAACCTCGTCGGCAGGAAGTACGACCGCTCCTACTCGCTGGAGCAGGTCGTCGAGCTCGCGATCAAGGATGCCGTCAGGGACGTCCTGGCCATAAACGAGTTCGACTTCGACGGATGGCTCGCCGAGCAGGAGAGGCCCACCGTCGTCATGTTCGTGGGAATCAACGGCACCGGCAAGACCACGGCGATCGCGAAGATCGCCAACCGCGTCATGGCCGGCGGGAACACCGTCGTCCTCGCCGCGTGCGACACGTTCAGGGCCGGCGCCATCGAGCAGCTCTCGATCCACGCGGACAAGCTCGGGTGCAAGATCGTCAAGCAGGACCACGACGCGGACCCGTCCGCCGTCGCGTTCGACGCCATCGAGCACGCCCGCTCCAAGAGGAAGGACGTCGTCCTCATAGACACCGCCGGGAGGATGCAGACCAACAGCAACCTCATCGAGGAGATGAAGAAGATGGTCAGGGTCGCCAAGCCCGACCTCAAGGTCTTCGTCGGCGACTCCCTCGCCGGGAACAACGCGATCGAGCAGGCCAAGGTCTTCGACGACGCCATCGGACTCGACGCGATCATCCTCACCAAGATCGACACGGACGCCAAGGGCGGCGCGGCGCTCTCCATAGCGCACACCATCAACAAGCCCATCGCGTTCGTCTGCAACGGTCAGGAGTACGGCGACATCGTCAAGTTCGACACCGAGTGGATGATCGACCGCCTCTTCGGCGACGAGTGACGCCTTCCAGGCACAGCCTGTGGATCAGCGCCGCGTAGACCTTCGCGTCGGTCACCAGATTTTCCACCACCACGTGCTCGTTGGGCGCGTGGAGCGTTCCCCCGCCGCACTGCCACACGTACGCGTCGTACCCGCTCTGGCGGAAGAAGTTGGCGCACGTGCCCCCTCCGATCCCGACGCCCTGGGGCCTGTGTCCGGTTATCATCTCGACCGCGTCGGCCAGCGCCCTGAACCCGTCGGACTCCACCGACGAGGGCCTCCCCGCGGTGTGCTTCTCCACCTCCTCCACGCGTATCGTCGCGCCGGAGTCCCTGGCGTAGCTGTCCGCTATCTCCCTGCACAGGGCCTCGACCTCGTCGAGGTCGTACCTCGGCAGGATCCTCATGTCCATGCAGAACTCGTCGTATCCCGGGATCGTGTTGACGTTCTCGACGGTTGCGGGCCTCTTGGTGGGCTCGAATGTGGACACCTTGCCGACGAACATGGGGTCGGAGTCCCCGAAGCGCTCCGGGAGGCTCTCCATGAGGTCGGTCAGGAGCAGGGTGGACACGCGGTAGGCGTTGATCCCCCTCTCCGGGGTGGAGCCGTGGGTGGTCTTCCCCTCGATGACGAAGCGGAGCCACAGCATGCTCTTCTCGGCAACCTCGATCTGGATGCCGCCGGGCGATCCCCAGTCCGGAACCATGATCACATCGTCCTCGGAGAACTTCCCGAGGTCGATCAGGTGGCGTATCCCCATCTTGCTGGTGGTCTCCTCGTCGGCCACGTAGGCGATCCCGATGGACATGCCCTCGAGCTCCTGGTCGAGGAACGGGCGGGACGCGAACATCGAGGATATGACGGACTGTCCGTTGTCCTCGGTTCCGCGGCCGTAGACCTTGCCGTCCCTGTACACGCCCTCGAACGGGGGCGTGTCCCACAGCTCCGGGTCCCCCGCGGGGACCACGTCGATGTGGGCGACGATCCACAGGGTGCCCTTGCCCCTGCCGTTCTTCCTGGCGAGGATGTTGGGCCTCATGACGGTCGGGTCGGTGTCGTCCGGGACGTCGATCCTCTCGACGGAGTCGAATCCGACGAGCTTCGACATCAGGTAGTCGGCCTTCTCGCCCTCTCCCCTGCCGCCGTTGACCGGCGCCAGCGCGGGGTAGCGGACCATGCCGACCATGGTCTCGATCATCCCGTCGACGCTGCCGTCGACCTCCTTCAGCACCGCCTCGAGCGACTTCATGCCCCTGTATCCGGGGCCGCGTTCATAGCGTTTGCCAGGAGTCCCGCGTCAAACAAGTCTCGATACATATTGATGGAAAAGAGAAGGATGGCGGTCCGGAGAAGATCCCGGCACCGCCGTTTGATCCGCGATCACTCGCGGCGGACGATCATGGTGACCGCGTTCCCTCCGCCGAGGCAGAGGGTCGCGAGCCCGGTCTCCTTGTTCCTGTCCTGCAGGGCGTAGACCAGGGATGTGAGGACACGGGCACCGGAGCATCCGATGGGGTGTCCGAGGGCGACTGCCCCTCCGTTGACGTTGAACCTGTCGTCGGCGACGTTCAGGTCCTTCTTGACGGCGCAGGACGCGGAGGCGAAGGCCTCGTTGTGCTCGAAGAGGTCGATGTCGTCGATCGTCATGCCGGCCTTCTCCAGGACGTGCCTGGTTGCGGGTATGGGGGCCTCCATGATGTACTCGGGCTTGACGCCCTTCTCGCCGTAGGCGACGATGGACGCCATGGGCTTGATGCCGCGCTCCTCGGCCCACTTCCTGGAGGTGACGACCAGCGCGGAGGCGCCGTCGCTCAGCTGCGAGGAGTTGCCGGCGGTGACCTGCCCGTCCTTCTTGAACACGGGCTTGAGCTTACCAAGGGTCTCCATGGTGGTGTCCTCCCTGATGCCCTCGTCGGCGTCGAAGACGGTGTCGCCCTTCTTGGAGTGGATTGTCACGGGGAGGATCTCCTTCTTGAACCTGCCCTCCTTGGTCGCCTTTGCGGCCTTGAGGTGGGACTCCATGGACAGCCTGTCGGAGTCCTCGCGGCTGATGCCGAACCTCTCGGCGACGATCTCGCCGGTGAATCCCATGTGCTGGTCGTTGAAGATGTCCCAGAGGCCGTCGTGGACCATGGAGTCGACCACGGTCTGGTTGTTCATCTTGTATCCCCACCTGGCGCCGGGCATCAGGTAGGGGGCGTTGGACATGCTCTCCATCCCTCCGACGACGAGGGCCTCGTACTGCTCCGCCTTGATGGCGTCGGACGCGAGCATGGCGGCTTTCAGTCCCGATCCGCAGACGGCGTTGACGGTGAACGATCCGATCTCGACGGGGAGGCCTCCGCCGATGGCGGCCTGCCTGGCGGGGTTCTGCCCGAGGCCGGCGCCGATGACGTTGCCCATGATGCACTCCTGTATGTCGGTGGGCTGCAGGCCCGCGCGGGAGACGGCCTCCTTGACGACCATCGCACCGAGGTCGGTGGCCTTGAATCCGGCGAGCGTCTTCCCGTATTTTCCTATGGGCGTCCTGACAGCGCTGATGATGACTGCTTCTTCCATGGGTTAATCCCTTCCGGGATTCGCATCCTGGGGACATTATAAAAGGGTGTCGATGGTTAGGTACGACCATTGACGAACTCCACCGGCTGGCAGACGCCCATCCTCTTGAGGGGCTTCGACAGGTGGCGGCGGGCCGCGGTGGGGGGCTCGTACCAGCCTGGCACAATCTGCCTGCGCAGAGGGCTCATGACGGGCTCGCGCGACCTCGTCCTGCACTTCTTGCACTTGTAGGCCTCGCCCTTGCCGGTGGACTTCATGGTCCTGGAGCATATGGGGCACACCGGGTTGGAGACCTTCACGTACTCCTGCACAGTGGATATGACATGGATCTTCTCCAGGTTCAGGGTCCTGGGGGAGTCCCTGAGCTCGCCGACCACCTCGACGGAATCCCCGGGGTCCAGCCAGTCGACCGCGTGCCGGAACTCCTTGGAGGGCTCGTACGCCGCGCACGTGACGGTGCCGAGGCGCGTCGAGACGTCGACGAGCACGTGGCCGCCCTCTATGTGCCTCGACCTCGACGAGACCGTCCCCTCCAGGACGTAGGACTGATTCGGCACCAGCTCCGTGGGGTGGCGGATGATGTGGTCGTCCGTGCCCTGGTTGGTGAGGAAGACCATCCACCTCTCGATGGGCTCGGTCCTGATCAGCACGGAGGCCTCGATGAGGTCGCCCTCATCGTCGCCGCGCAACCCGTACATGACCGGGCACGGCGTGGCCGGGACCATGGCGACCTTGCGGAACCTCTCCTCCCAGGAGTTGAACGTGCTGGGGTAGCCGAACTCCACGTCGCGGATCGTCTCCGCCACGAAGGACCTGCGGGTGCCCCACCTGTCCATGGGCCTGTAGGAGAGCAGCTCGAAGGTGCTGTCCCTAGGCCTCCAGGCCATGCCGCAGGTGCATCCTATGAGCCCGCGGCCGCTGCCGATCTCGAAGGTGACCGCGCCGATCCTGGAGATCTCCGGGTCGACGTCGTCCCTAGACAGTATCGTGCGGACGCCCCTCCAGTAGAACTCCTGGGAGGGCTTCGTCCTCGATATCAGGAGGCCGGGGTCCGCGTCGTCCTCGTGGAAGCGCTCGATCAGCGGGACTATCCTGTCCCTCAGGGAGACGGGGTCCGGCTCCCAGCCGGTGCACGAATCGTAGCAGAGGATGTCGCGGTCCCCTATCCTGCCGATGAACCTCGGCTTCCCCATGCCGCGTCCGAACCTCATGACGAGGGACCCGTTGCCGCGGGTCTTCCACGGTGTTGCGGGGTTGAGGCGGACCAGACGGGGGTTGCCGATGAGGTCCAGGTCCCCTAGCTCGCGGATTATCTCGGTGGCGAGGAACGTGGTGCAGTTCCCGCGCATGGAATCCGTGTCGTCGACCGCTACGTACATCCCTCATCCCCTCTGACCGGTGAATGCCGATTCAGGATAATAGGATGCTCATGGAGCTGACGAAGAGTATCGACCCGTCGGACGAGAAGGATCCGCAGACGCCGTAGTACCCGTATTCGACGGGGCGGGATGTCCAGTAGCACTTGAAGGAGCCGTCGTGGGTCGTCAGGTAGAACGTGTAGCCGCCGCTGGTGGTCTCGCTGATGTCGGTGACGACCCCGGTGTAGTCGGGATCCGTCCTCGACGTGTCGGAGAACATCACCGCCGTCAGCGCGATGAGGAAGGCGGCGAATCCCGCGACGATGTATCTGTGGTAGGACATCCGCAACGGTGTCGGTTGCCCTGGAATATAACGAAGTCGGTGTGCGTTAGCGCTGCGCCGCACACCTCGGGACGAAGCCCCCCACCCCTCCATTTCCACTGGAACCCGGAAAAGGGGTATGGGGTGTTCAGCCGATGAGGATCAAGAATCCCATGAAGGCAACGATTCCGAGCACACAGGCGCCGATGACAAGCCATCCTTTCATTTTGGATACACTCCTGGTATTGGACGACGAACATCTTTCAGGTATAAAACGGATAAGAGGGCCCCAGTATCCGGGCGCGAGAAATTTTCCAGTGGAAACGGAGGTCTGCAAAAGCCTTATATCGTATCCGCCGTTCAGTGGAAACGGCGGAGATTCCGATGGAAGGGGAGCAGAATCCGGAGACCAACATCTTCACGCAGTACATCCAGAAGAGGCACAGCCTCGTCAGGAACTCGAAGATCCTCCAGACCACGTACATCCCCGACAACCTCCCTCACAGGAAGGACAAGATCGATGCGATCGTCGAGATCATCGCTCCGGCCCTGAACGGCGACAAGCCGTCGAACATCCTGATCATCGGGAAGACGGGGACCGGGAAGACCGCGGTGATGAACTACATCGGGAAGGAGCTCAGGAAGGCGGACCCCCAGGAGAGGAACGTCTGCTACATTTACATCAACTGCGAGGTCAACGACACCGCCTACGGGATCCTTTACAGTATATCCAACCAGATCATCAAGGATGTGAACAACAAGATCCCGTTCACCGGATGGAGCATAGACAAGATCCTCGCGACCCTGACGGAGATCATCGACAGGGAGAACAAGGTGTTCGTGGTGGTCCTCGACGAGATCGACAGGTCGATCCAGAAGAACGGGGACGACATCTTCTACTATCTCACCACGATAAACGAGGTCCTCCAGAACTCCAGGGTCTCGATCATCGGGATAACGAACAACGCCAAGTTCACCGAGCTGCTCAGTCCGAAGATCAAGAGCAGGCTCGGGGAGGAGAAGCTCGTGTTCCCTCCCTACAACGTCACGCAGCTGGAGGACATTCTCAGCAACAGGGCCTCCGCGGCGTTCGACGAGGGGGTCCTCGACGACGACGTCATCGCCTACTGCGCCGCTCTGTCGGCGCAGGAGATGGGGGATGCGAGGAGGGCCCTCGAGCTCCTGAGGATCTCGGCGGAGATCGCGGAGAGGAACGGCGACTCCAGGGTCACGTCCGCCCACGTGCGCTCCGCGAGGAGCAAGATCGAGGTGGATGCCATCGTCGAGGTCATCAAGACCCTGACCATCCATTCGAAGATCCTCCTCATGGGGATCATCAAGAACACCGAGTCCGGGATGTCGACGATGACGACCGGCGACGCCTACTCCTCGTACTGCGCAGTGTGCGAGTCCATCGGACAGTCCGTCCTCACGCAGAGGAGGATAACCGGTCTCATCCAGGAGCTGGACATGCTCGGAGTCATCCACGCGAGGCTCAAATCCTACGGGAGAACCGGCCGTACCAAGGAGATCGAGCTCTGCATCCCCAAGGACATCATCAACATGGTGAAGTCCGATGAGCTCTTCAAGGAGTACAGGTCCCCCAAGCAGTCCACCCTGATCTGAGGGCATACCCCTTTCCGGAGTTCCAGTGGAAATGGAGGGGTGGGGGGCTTCCTCAGCCGCGCCTCCATTTCAGGCGCGATTCTATGCACTCTGTCTTCTCCTTCGTGTACCTGAACAGGGACACGGCGTCGATCAGGACGATGACGGAGAACACCAGCACTATGGCCATGAGGAGCGAGGGCAGGCTGTTCGGGACGCGATCCACGTAGGAGCTGCCGTTCATGACGAGCTTGATTATCCCCAGCCAGGGGATCTCGGCCACGGCGACGGAGACGATCTTGTCCTCCGAGATCAGGTAGCTGACGATCCCGGAGTCCTGGTCGAACCTGGAATTGGTGACGCTGTTGTCGCCTTTCGTGAGGTACCCGCTGCCCTTGACGGCGACGTTGTCCAGGTTGATCCCGGTGTAGATGCCGCCGATCTCGATGAACAGCGTCCCGCGGAGGTTCGAGGCGTCGGTGCTCCTGGTGACACCGTCCGAGAGGAGGCAGTACCAGTTCACCGAGGTCTCGGCGAGCTCGTCGGAGTACCATGTCCCGGTGGATTCGTCGTAGTCTATCCAGACGATCGCGCGGTGGATGACCGGGTTGCCGGAGCCCCTGTCGTAGATGATGACGGAGCCGTACTCCCCGAAGGAGCTGTACCCGGAGTCGTAGCCCGCGACGTAGCTGCGGATCTCGACCTTGTCCGGGTCCGCCACGACGACGATGTCCCCGGTGTCGATGACGCCGATCTCGGATCTGTCGTTGTCGTGCTGCATGCTGCTGGAGACGACGATGCTGAAGGGTAGGGTGGAGCCCGTGTACGCGACGAGCGCCGCGTAGCCGCCCACTACGATGACGGCGATGATGCCTATCGCAACGGCGAAGTTCCTGGTCTCCCTGTCCACGGAACCGGATTGTCGTGCTCTAGATAAAGCTGATTAGACGATGCCGTAGCCTACCCGGGGCTTCTCCTTCCCCTAATATTAATACGTCATGGTAGATAGCGGGGACCATGGAAAGACCCAGCAACGACGAGTACTTCATGGACATGGCACGTCTGGTGTCCACGAGGTCCACGTGTCTCAGGAGGAAGGTCGGAGCTGTCATCGTCAAGGACAAGAGGGTCCTCTCCACCGGCTACAACGGATCCCCCAAGGGGACCCGCCACTGCGAGGAGCTCGGCTGCATAAGGGTCCAGATGAACATACCGTCTGGCACTAGGCACGAGCTCTGCCGCGGGGTGCATGCCGAGCAGAACGCCGTGGCACAGGCGGCGTACTTCGGCGTGAGCGTCAACGGGGCGACGATCTACACGACCACGTTCCCATGCTCCATGTGCGCCAAGATCCTCATCAACGCGGGGATCAAGGAGATCGTCTACGACGAGGGGTACATCGACGACCTGTCCCACAGCCTGCTACAGGAGACGGACATCGTCACCCGCGAGTTCCACCCGTCCAACCCCGAGTGAGAATCCGCCGTCCCGGCGATCCGCTGGGCCCTTTT
>JAUNXZ010000148.1 GCA_030539515.1 Thermoplasmata archaeon | reverse complement strand
TGGCCTTCTTGTACGCGTCCATGATCTCCTGGGTGTCGACCTTCGCTCCGAACATCCCGGACGCGTAGTTGCCGCACTCCGCCTTGTAGTACCAGACGTCGGCGTTGTCCGGCAGCTCCGCCGCCAGCTTCTTGAACGCCGTGTACGCCTTCTTGAAATCGCCCTCGTCCATCGCCTTCATCGCGGTGGCGATCTTCTTCTCGGGGGATGCTTCTGCCATGTGTCCCGTGACGGCCAGGGCCGTTATATACCCTACCGGAAAGCATTATAAGCCGCCGCAAAACATCGGAAAACCATGGAGGAATGGCGGGTTATGTGCCAGCAGGCGCTGGACGACGGCTGGTCCGCGAAGCCGGCGGATCCCCCCGGCAACGGGTGCCTGGACCCCGGGGGGTGCGCCGAGTCCTGCAGGAGGAACCTGTGCGGATGCTACGGCACGTCCTGGGCCTGCCCTCCCGGCTGGACCGAGGGCATGGCGTCCCTCCGCTCCCGCTTCCCCTCCGCGATCGTGCTGTCCAAGAGGTTCGACGAGGACCCCCTCGACGAGGGGAAGGTGGCCTCCGCGTCGGAGTCCGCCCGCCGCATGGTGCGCTCGATCACCGCTTCCATGAGGGCCGCGGGGATATCCTGCATCGGCCTGGGCGACGGCGCCTGCGGGTACTGCGGAGTGTGCTCGTACCCGGAGCCGTGCCGTTTCCCGGAGCAGCTGATCCCGTCCGTCTCCGCCACGGGGCTGGACATCTCCAGGTACCTCGCCGGCATGGGGAGGCCCTTCGAGTTCAGGAAGGACTCGTTCACCCTGTACGCGATAATCCTCTTCGACCCAGTCGCGCGCGGGCCGTCCGCACGCGCGCAATGATTAATAGACATCCCCGCATCCTTCGTCGCATAGGAAGGTCCGAAGATGGACAGACAGACGGTCGAGAGGGTTGCGCGGACGGCGCACATATGGCTCACCGAGGAGGAGCTGGACAAGTACAGCAAAGACCTCGGCGACATCCTGGGCTACTTCGAGCTCCTGGACGAGGCGCCGGAGTGCGACTCCCACGGGATCGACCCCATCGGGGTGGCGGACGTCACCAGGGACGACGAGCCCCGCATGGACGGGGACCCGGACGCCCTGCTCAGGGGCATGAACACCTACGAGAGGTACGTCAGGGGGCCGAGGCTCTCATGACGATGGAGTCCACCCTCGCGTCCCTGAGGGACGTGAACTCGAGGTACGGCATGTTCCATGCCATGACCGACGACACGGAGCCCGGGGACGCCGAGTTCCTCTTCTCCGCCAAGGACAACCTGACGTCCATGGACATGGAGACCTGCGCCGGGTCCAGGATCCTCGCGGGATACCGTCCAAACTTCGACGCCACCGCCATCGCGAAGATGCGCGCCGCGGGCGGGAAGCTCGTCGGCAAGACCAACATGGACGAGTTCGGCTTCGGGACGTTCTCGGCGAACTCGGGATACGAGATCCCCAGGAACCCCTTCGACACCGAGAGGTCCTGCGGAGGGTCGTCCGGAGGCTCCGCCTGCGCCGCCATCGCCATCGAGTACCACGTGTCCCTCGGGGTGTCCACCGGCGGATCCATCTGCTGCCCCGCCAGCTTCTGCGGCGTGTACGGCATCGCGCCGACATACGGCAGGGTGTCCAGGTACGGGCTCATCGACTACGGCAACTCCCTGGACAAGATCGGTGTGCTCTCCGCCAGGGCGGGGGACCTCAGGAAGTACATAGAGGTCATCGCCGGAAGGGACGAGAAGGACCCCACGTCCTGCGTCCAGCCCGAGCTGAGGAGCGGGAAGGTCAAGGTCGGAAGCGTCGCCGTCCCGAAGGACGGTGTCCAGGGCCTGTCGAAGGACGTGGAGTCCGCTTTCAGGGAGGGACTAGAATCCCTCAGGTCCATGGGCATCGACGTCGAGGAGGTCGACATGCCCTCGTTCAAGTACGCCATCCCCGCCTACTACGTGCTCGCCACGTCCGAGGCGTCCACCAACCTCGCCAGGTACGTCGGCATGAGGTACGGGATGCAGGAGGGCGACCTCTCGCTGAAGTTCGACGACTACTTCTCGTCGATACGCTCCGAGGGCTTCGGCGACGAGGCCAAGAGGAGGATCCTGCTCGGCACGTTCACAAGAATGGTCGGGTACCGCGACAGGTACTACGCCAAGGCGAGGCAGGTCAGGCAGCTGGTCATCGACGACTACAAGTCGGTGCTGAAGGACCACGACCTGGTCCTCACGCCGACCATGCCCTTCGTGGCGCCCAGGTTCGACGAGATCGAGAGGATGACCGCGCTGGAGTCCTACAAGGCGGACTACCTCACCGTCCCCCCGAACCTCACCGGGATGCCCCACATGAGCGTCCCCTGCGGGTACGACGGAAACGGGATGCCGGTCGGCATGCAGTTCGTCGCGGACCACTGGAACGAGGAGGCCCTGTTCTCCATGGCGGAGGACTGGGAGGCCGGATTCACACTCAGGAGGCCGTCCGCATGAAGATCGGACTCGAGATACACGTCCAGCTGCCCACGAGGAGCAAGATGTTCTGCTCCTGCCCCACCACCGAGGCCGAGGGCCCGAACACCCACGTGTGCCCCACCTGCCTCGGCATGCCGGGATCCAGGCCCGTCCTGAACAGGAAGGTGCTGGAGTACGGAATCATGCTGGCCAAGATGCTGGGATGCAAGGTGGCGGACACCACCTGGTTCTCCAGGAAGACCTACTTCTACCCCGACATGTCCAAGAGCGTCCAGATCACGCAGTACGACAACCCCATCGGGGAGGGCGGCGTGTACATGCTGGACGGGAAGAAGCCCATCAGGATCACCAGGATCCACGTGGAGG
>JAUNXZ010000029.1 GCA_030539515.1 Thermoplasmata archaeon | reverse complement strand
CCGGCGTCTTCGAGTTCCCGGACGGGCTCTACGACATCCAGCACTGCGCCATCGTGGATTCCGAAGGCCGCATCACATACGGCCAGGGCTCCGGCTTCCGCTACCCAGACGACATCGCCTCCCTCGTCAGAGGGGGTCTCACCGTCGGCGACGCGGTAAAGAAGCTGTACGGGGGCGAGGGCATCGGCAAGCGGCAGGGGGCCGTGGGGATGCTCAGCAAAGGCCTCATAGACCGCCTGGGGCTCACCGAGCAGTCGGTGACCGCGGCGATGATCCCCCGCATATGGGAGGAGTGACATGTTCGACAGGCAGCGCATACGCCAGGGCTCCAGGTACCTCACCGACGAGTCGAAGATGACCGGGGAGGCCGAGTACGTGGTCACCCCCAACGACGTCGAGGAGCTGAAGGAGGCCATGAGGATCAACCACTCCAAGGGCAACCGCATGACAGTCAGCGGTATGAGGACCGGCCTGTGCGGCGGATGCGTCCCCAAGGGAGGGTACGTCCTCTCGCTGGAGAGGATGTCCGGCGTCATCGGCATCGGGAGGGACGATCGCGGCTACTTCGTGAGGACCCTGCCGTGCACCACCGTGCGCGAGCTGAACCGCGTGCTCACCACCAGGGACTTCTCCAGGCTAGTCGACGTCACGCCCGGGGCGGTCGATGCGCTCAGGGCGGAGCCCGTCCCCTGGTTCTACCCAGTGGACCCCACGGAGCTGGACGGCTCCATCGGCGGCAACATCGCCTGCAACTCGTCCGGACCCCGCACGTACAGGTACGGCCCGACCCGCGGATGGGTCAGGAGGCTCTCGATCGTGCTCGCCGACGGCCAGGGCATGGACATAACGCGCGGGGACATCGTCGCCGACGGGAGGAGGCTCACGTTCCCGGCCGGGAGGGAGCTGTACTCCTTCGAGGTCCCCACCTACAAGTTCAACAAGGACGTGAAGAACGCCGCCGGACCCATGTTCGAGGAGGGCATGGACCTGGTGGACCTCTTCATCGGCTCCGAGGGGGTATTCGGCATCGTCGCCGAGGCGGACGTCTACCTGACGCCGTGGCATCCCCTGCTCTCCGTGATAGCGTTCCTCCCCACTGACGGGGACGCGCTGGACGCCATCTCGGAAATCAAAAAAGACGGTTCCGTCGACCCCGAGTTCCTGGAGTACATGGACTGCGGGTCCGTGGACCTGGTGAGGAAGCTCGTCGCCTCCGACCCGGCGATGCTCCGCATCCCGGAGATACCGGAGGGTGCCGGATCCGCGGTCTTCCTCGATCTGGCGGAGACCGAGGGCGTCGACGGGCGCCTGGACAGGCTCATGGATATCGTCTCCTCGCACGGCGGATCGCCGGCGATGGTGTGGTGCGGCCACGAGGACCGCGACAGGGAGAGGATGAGGGCCATGCGCCACTCGATCCCCGCATCCATCTTCGAGTACGTCGCGTCCCTAAAGGGGACCATGCCGGGCATCCACAAGATGGGGACCGACATGTCCGTCCCCGACGACAGGTCCGAGGAGATGATGGCGTTCTACTCCGAGAGGCTGGAGGCCGAGGGCCTCGAGTACGTGATATTCGGGCACATGGGGAACTGCCACCCCCACGTGGAGATCATCCTGAAGTCCATGGAGGACTTCGAGAAGGCGAACCGCGTCTACGACGAGTTCGCACGCAAGGCCGTCGAGCTCGGGGGATCCCCGAGCGCGGAGCACGGCATCGGCAAGATCAAGCGCCACTACATGGCCATGATGTACGGCGAGGACGGGGTGGAGGAGCTCAGGCGCGTCAAGGATGCGCTGGACCCCAAGTGGATGCTTTGCCCCGGGAACATCCTGGAGGAGCCCCGATGAGGTTCGTCGTCTTCGTGAAGCAGGTGCCGGACACCATGGCGGTGAGGCTCGACGGGAACGGGTCCCTGGTCAGGGACGGCGTGCCGGCGATACTCAACCCCTACTGCGAGAGCGCGCTTTCTCATATTCTTTCAATCAAAAACGAGGGGGACACCGTCGCTGCGGTGACCATGGGTCCGCAGAAGGCCGCCGACGCGCTCAGGAGGTGCGTCGAGCTGGGCGCGGACGAGGCATACCTGCTCTCGGACAGGGACTTCGCCGGGGCGGACACCTGGGCGACGTCCAGGGCATTAGCCGCGTTCGTCGGGAAGTACGAGCCGGACGCGGACCTGTACGTCTTCGGGAGGCAGGCCATCGACGGGGACACCGGCCAGGTGCCCTACGAGGTCGCCGGGCTCCTGGACGTCCAGCAGTTCGCCTACGTCAGGGCGCTGGCAAAAGACGGCGACACGTTCACCGCGGTCCAGGACTACGAGTCCTTCGAGAGGGCCGCGAAGGTCCCCCGCAGGTCCGTGGTGTCCTTCGGGACGGTCGACCCGTCCGGCATGCTGCCCACGGTCGAGGGCTACAGGCGCGGCAAGGCCGCGGAGATAAAGGTGCTCGGAAGGGTGGACATCGGCCTCGGATTATACTCCGTGGGGCTCAAGGGATCGGTGACGAAGATAGTCGGGACCGATTCGGTGAAGGCCGCCCGCAGGAACATGAAGGTCGAGATAACCGACCCGAACATCGCCGCCGAGCTCATAATCAAGGAGAGGAGGGCGGTCGGATGAGCGGCTGCGAAGGCGGCTCATGCTCCACGTGCGGCGGGAGCGACGACCCCGACAGGCTGCCCCCGGGCATGCTGAAGATGTACGACGTCAACCAGTCCACGGCGGACGGGATACTCGTGTTCCTGGAAGCGGAAGCAAACGGGCTGTCCGATGTCGGAGCCGAGATACTCGGAAAGGCACGGTCCATCTGCGACGGGAGGCTGTTCGCCGTCGTGTTCGGAGGGCTGGAGATCAAGCCGCTGTACCCGGAGATCTTCGGGTACGGGGTGGACACCCTCTACCACGTGAGGGACAAGCGCCTGGAGACCTACGTCCCGGAGGCGTACGCGGCATGCGTCTGCGAGGTCATCGCCCGCATAGAGCCGGCGATAGTCCTCTTCGGAGCCACTCCGAAGGGGAGGGAGCTGGCCCCCAGGGTCGCGTCCTCCCTCGGAAGGGGTCTCACGGCTGACTGCACCGACCTCCGCACCGACGGGAGGAAGCTCACCGCCACGAGGCCGGCCTTCGGCGGCACGCTGATGGCGGACATCGACTGCGTTGGATTCCCACAGCTCGCAACCGTCCGTCCGGGCACGTTCCCGAAGCCCGAGAGGAAGGAGGGCCAGGGCACCGCCATCTACTGGCAGTACACCGGCGACGTCCTCAAGGAGATCGTCTCCGACGTCCCGCTCCCGCCCTCCGAGGGCGGGGACATACGCGACGCGAGGATCCTCATCTCGCTGGGAGACGGCATCCGCGACAGGTCGCTTATCGACGTGGCGGAATCCGTCGCGAGGAAGATGGGCGCGGAGGTCTCGTGCTCCCGCGCTCTCGTCGAGAAGGGATGGATGCCCAGGTCCAGGCAGGTCGGCATGTCCGGAAGGACGGTCGCCCCGGACCTGTACATCGCGTTCGGCATCTCCGGAGCGGTGCAGCACCGCGCAGGGATGATGGGTGCCGGGAAGGTGGTCGCCGTCAACAGGGACGCCGACGCGCCGATCCACGGCTTCGCGGACCTCAGCCTCCTCGCCGACGCCGGAGAGGTGCTGAGGGCCCTCGACAGGTCACTTTGACTTGTTGGAGCAGGACACGGCGCAGCTCAGCACCTTGTCCACGTGGCCGGCGACCTTCACGTTGCGCCAGGCCGCCTCGACCTTCCCGTCCTTCCCGACGAGGAACGTCGAGCGGATGGTGCCGACGGTCTCTTTGCCGTACGAGACCTTGGTGCCCCAGGCGCCGACCTTCTCCATGAGCCCGTGCTCCGGGTCGCTCAGCAGCTTCACCTTCAGCTGGTGCTTGTCGATGAACCTCCTGTGCGACTCCGGCGAATCCTTGCTGACTCCGATGATCGGCACGTTGCGGAGCATGAACTGCGCGAACGCGGCGGTGAACTCCTCGGCCTCCTTGGTGCACCCGGGCGTGTTATCCTTCGGGTAGAAGTAGATCACGTAGCGGATCCCCTCGAGGGAGGAGCTGTCCATGACCTCCCCGTTCTCGTCCTTCAGGCTGAACTCGGGAAACTTGTCTCCGACTTCCATCGCCATCGCCTCAGAACAGGGTGTCCTTCTTGTTCGCTATGATCGGCTCCAGGTCGATCTCGCAGAACCCGACGGGGTGCGTTATGCCGTAGTCCACGACCACGGCCGGGGACATCTCGCCGAAGATCCCGATGCGCTTCCCCTCGGAGACCACATACGCGCCGCGTCCCGGCACGAAGGTGGTGAACTCGCAGGGCTCCAGCGTGTATTGGACGCCGGCCTCGCGCAGCACGGACTCGGTCCAGGACTTGACCTCGGTGAAGGGGACCTTGGACGCGGTGGCCATGGCGCACAGGTGCAGCACGGTCTTCTGGTCGCGTATGACGTACCCGACTTCGAAGATCCTCTGGGGGAGGTCGCGGTGCTTGTTGTGCCTGAGGATCGCCACCAGGCTGGGGGCGAGGTACGCCCTGAGGCAGGTGTGGTCCTCGGTCACGGGGTTCAGGACGGTGACGACGTCCACTTCGGGAAGCCCGGAGGTCTCGAACTCGTCCTTCTGGTTGCTCAGGGTGAGCGTGTTGACCTCGGTGAACCCGAGTCCGATCATGACGTCCCTGAGGCTCTCGGAGAAGGTGGTCTCCGGAAGGAGCCCTCCGGGGGTCTGGTGGACGCTGTAGGGCCCGCCGAACCTGTCGAAGCCGTACCCGGTGGCGACGTCCTCGTACACGTCGACGTCGTGCATGATGTCCAGGCGGACGGACGGGATGGTGACCGTGACGAGGTCTCCGTCGGCTGTCGCGTCGAGGCCCATCCTGCGGAGGCACTCGACGGTGCCCTCGGGGCCCAGGTCCTTGCCCAGGAACTTGCCGCACGCTTCCGCGGAGATGGTCCTGACCATCGGGGTGAGGTCCGGCGAGCGGAACGTCCCGTCCCCGTCGTGCATGATCACGGTTTCGATTTTCCCGCCGCGCTCGGCGAGGGCGGTGGCGACGATGTCGAGGGCGCCCTTGACGGCCTTGCGGTCGTTGCCGGTGACGTCGATGAACAGGTCGTGCCTCCCGACCGTCACGGTGGTGAGGCTGCCGTTGATGATGGGCGGGAAGGACAGCACCTGCCCGTCCGCGTCGAGGATGATCGGGTACTCGGGCATGCCCTCCAGGAGCTTGTTGTACTCCCTCCCCTTCTCGTTCCTCTCGAGGATCTCGGCCAGGTCCATCTCCTCGTCCATCGCCAGCGGAACGAAGCGGACCGCGTGGGGGTCCACCAGCTTGTAGGTGAACGGGGCGCGGACCTTGGACAGGTCGTGTATCCCGATGGCGAGCTTGCTCCTCTTCCTGCCGATGGTGATGTGCAGCTTCTCCTGCAGCTCCATCAGGGACCTGAGGAACTCGTCGGTGACCTCGACGTCGCGGACGATTCCGCAGAGGAAGTAGGGCCTGACGGATTTGACGCTCGCGTCGATGAAAACCTCGGCGTCGGACTCCGCGACGGGATACGTCCTCATGCCGGGCTGGATGTCCAGGAAGGCCCTCAGCGCCCTGGCGAGGCCCTCGACGCTGTAGAGGTCGGGGCGGTCGGGGAAGAACTCGACGGACATGTCGTCCGTCTCCCCCTCGGTCTCGTGCATGTCGGCGCCGATCATCGGGATCCTGTCGACCAGCACCTGCGCGGGGACCTCCTCCCCGAGCATCGTGCAGAGGTCGCTGTACTTGAAGTTGATGACTGGCATATGTATCGGCGAACGGGGACGCTGTATTTTAATAAAGCGCGGGCGCGCGATGACTGCTTCGGAGGAGCCTGCGCGGCAGGTAATCAACCGGAGATTGTATTCAGGATTGTATTCAGACCGCGTCCGGGATTATACTCATGAATATAATCGCCGATGAATCAGTTCGGAATGATATGTCCTGGCTATGTTCCGGAGACCGTTCGATTCGATTATAATCGAATGAATCCCGAAAACAGGGGAACGTTTCGATTATAATCGAATGAAGTGTTCGGCCCGGCCGGAGCCGGGCCTTGATAATTAGTGTTTTCAGCGTCCGAGCTTGGCGTGGGCGCTTCCGAGCTGCCCCGCGGCCTGAGCCGCGAGAGTGGAGAGCTCCCCGGCGAGCACGGTGGCGGCGACGATCTCCGCCAGCTTGGCCGCCTTCCCGTCGCCGAGGCAGCCGATCATGGAGAGGGCCTCCCTCTGGCAGGGCAGCCTCGTCCCCCCTCCGACTGTGCCCACCTCGACCGCGGGCATCCTGACGCAGATGTACAGGTCCCCGTCCAGGTCCTCGCACGTCGTGATGGTCATGCTCCCGCCGACCACCTGGGCGGGATCCTGCCCGGTCGCGATGTACAGGGCGGCGACCATGTTCGCCGCGTGGGCGTTCGCGCCGAGCGTCCCGGCCATGCTGCTGCCGACCAGGTTCTTGCGGTAGTTCGTCTCGGTTATCGCCGCGGAGGTGGCGTGGAGGCGCTTCTCGACGACGTCCTTCGGGACCCTCGCCTCGGCGACCACGCACTTGCCGCGGCCCTCGATCATGTTGATGGCGGCCGGCTTCTTGTCCGAGCACATGTTGCCGGACACGGAGATCATGACCGCGCCGGTCTCCCTCTCCACGAGCCTGCAGACCGCTTCGCTCGCGATCGTCGCCATGTTCATGCCCATGGCGTCCCCGGTGGAGTAGGACAGGCGCATGTAGAGGCTCCTGCCGTCGGGGAAGAGCTCGATCCTGGTCAGCTTCCCGTGGGATGTGGTCTTCGCCACCTCGTCGTCTATCTCCGCGCGGTGGGAATCGATCCACTCCATCACCTTCGCGCAGTGGTCAAGGTCGTCCACGCGGAACACCGGCGCGCGGGTCATCGCATCTCCGAACACGCGTGCGCGGACCCCTCCGCCGTCGTTCATCACGGACATGCCGCGGGAGATCGACGCGAGGAGGGCGCCCTCCGTGGTCGCCAGCGGGACGAGGAAGTCCCCGGAGGCGTTCGCACCCTCGATGTGCACCGGTCCGGCGTACCCCAGGGGCACCTGGATCGTCCCGATCATGTTCTCGATGTTCTTGGAGGCGGCCTCGGGGTCCATGCCTCCCCTGGCGACCTCCGTCAGGGCCGCACCCGTGAAGGCCTCGGCGGCGGCGCGCCTCTCCTCCATGTCCGCCTTCGAATGCCCGCGGTTCTTCAGCCCGCTGATGTCTGCCATGAATGTCCCCATGAATTGTTTTGAATTAAAGGATGCGTGGCATTTTCACGCGCCGTTTAAATACGGTACGGCGATGCGCGGACGTGAAGAGGAACGAGAGGTTCGAGGAGGCCGTGGAGAGCGCCAGCGACCGCCTCGACCGCCTGGAGGCCAACGACGCACCGCCCAGGATAACGGCCGGGGAGGACTACATCGTCCGCATCTTCCCGTACTTCGTCATATCCTGCCTCATCGTCTGGATGGCCGGCCTCGTTTACATCGAGGACCGCTCCTTCTCCAAGATGATCGAGGTGCTGTGCCTCTCGTTCACGCTCTGCTTCGCGCTCCTCGGCATACCTTGCTCGCAGATGATGATGCGCGGGGCGCTCTCCGGGTGGAGGATAACGATCCTCGCGATCATCCTCACCGTGGCGCTCTACTGTTTCAGCCCCTTCACGGGTGTGGCGTACTTCGCCGAGGCCATACACGACCTGGTCGGGTTCGTCGGGATCGAGCTCACCGGCATCGCCGACGCAGTCATCGGGTTCCTGGGCACGTTCTGCGTCATCCTGTTCACGTCGATCGGCGTGACCACGGTGATCTCGTGCTACCTGCGCAGGTACATCCCCGATGTCATCGCGACGATGAACGAGCACGCCGAGGCCGGCGTCAGAGGGAAGGCGGAGAGGTTCTTCATGATCCCCGACATCGTCGACGTCCAGGAGGTCGTCCTCGAGCAGCCCGAGAAGCTGCACAGGTTCGACGTCAGCAGCATGCTGAGCATCACGCTCTACCTGTTCGTCATGGGGCTGCTGGTGTCCTCGTACCTCTTCGTGAACCCCCTGTTCCTGCAGGTGATGAGCTGGAAGACCATGTTCGCCATCACGCTCATGCTCTCGATGTTCACGCCGGCGCTCATCCTGCCGTGGCAGATCTTCAGGAGCATCGGCGCGAAGGCGAGGACCGAGGCGCACAGGGACTACTACCTGTGGCACGGCGCCAAGTCCCGCCTGTTCACCACGTTCTTCGCGCTGGGGGCGTTCATGATGATGTTCGTGCTCTCCGTGTACCTCGGCAACGACGTCGGGACGATAATCAACAACTACCTCTCGTTCCTGGTGCCGCTGCTGGCGACGTCGCTGATGTACGGGATGCTGTACGCCAACAACTTCGAGATAGGCGACAGGGAGTCCATCTACTACAGGTACGTCACGAAGTACCGCGCCCCGGACCGCCGCCGGAAGGACGATGGGTCTGACGCGGAATGAAACCGAACGGATCATCGGGTGCAGGGGAATCGAGCGCCGGTGATGGGAGTCGGTATAGGAGGAAAACGACTAACAATGACCACAGCAGTCGAGACCTCCCCTGCTGAGAGTCGCATTTACTCATCATATTTAAAGGAAGATGGTCCTTGGATTGGTTTTGAAGGAGGCTTTAGCCGTCGGTAGTCCTTTGCCGACTCCATCGCCTTCTTCTTCTCCTTGCTCCGGGTGCGGGCCCAGGACACCAGCAGCATGGCGCAGAGGATCAGCAGCGGGAGGAACGCGTCGGTCACGTCGCCCAGCGCCCAGTACGCCACGATGAGCCCCAGGATGCCGAATATCCCGAAGGACCTGAGCACCCCGCCGGCTCCAAGCAGAATCATGAACCCGATGATGACCGCGTAGGTGAGGATCATCACGAGGATGTCCGAGGTGAGGAACAGGAACCTGTTGTCGCCTATCAGCTCCTCGATGTAGCCGACTATGTACCTGTCCATGAGGATCGGCACGAGAACGAGCAGCACCAGCGTCATGATGAGGCCCATGATGAACGAGCCCACCGCCTTCTTCACTCCCATCGGGGGCTCCATCGGATTACAGGCATATAACCGGAACCCCCGCGCGACCGTCCGCTCAGCTTATAAACGGGGGCGGTTGTCCCTCGGGACATGACAGACCCGGCCTTCGAGGCCATAACCAGGGCGAGGAACCAGGCGTCGGGCGGCAACCCGCGGGGCGCCGTCGAGACGCTGGAGGCGTACCTCGCCACCGACCCCCACAACACCAAGCCCAGGATGGTGCTCGCCAACATCGCGGTCAACGACCTGGACGACGTCGACTACGGGATGATGCAGCTCGAGATCGTCCTCGACCTGGAGCCCGAGAACGTGGAGGCCATGATGGCCGAGGTCACCGTGCTCTGCGGGAACAAGAAGAACAACGCCAGGACCGAGGCCCTGTTCCAGAGGATCCTGGAGCTGGAGCCCACCGCCGAGTACTTCAACGAGTACGCCAGGTTCCTCAGGAACCAGATGACCGACTTCAGGAAGGCGGGGGAGTACTACGAGAAGGCCATCGCCCAGGACCCCTCGAACTACGTCTACCACCAGAACTACGCGGTCCTCCTGCTGAACGACCTCCGCGACTACCCCAAGGCGAAGGAGGAGCTGGAGATCCTCATGGGGCTGAAGCCGGACGACGCCAACATCCGGAAGAACTACGACCGCCTGCTGAAGGAGAAGTTCGACGCCCAGGGCAACCCGAAGGTGTCCCTCCGCGACAGGCTCAGGCGCCGCTGACCCATCCATCCATCATCCGGTTTGACATATCTTCCAGTTAGGCGTTCCTAACGCCGTTAAAAGTTCAAATACGTCATGAGGTCTATCCATGGACGAGGCATGAAAATGGATCTCAAAGGTTCAAAAACAGAGGCAAACCTGAACGCCGCGTTCGCCGGCGAGTCGATGGCCAGGAACAAGTACACGTACTACGCGTCCCAGGCCAAGAAAGAGGGATACGAGCAGATCGCCGACATCTTCCTCGAGACCGCGGAGAACGAGAAGGAGCACGCCAAGCTCTGGTTCAAGGCCCTGCACGGCAACAAGGTCCCCAAGACCGTCGAGAACCTGAAGGACGCCGCCGGCGGAGAGAACTACGAGTGGACCACCATGTACGCCGACTTCGCCAAGGTCGCGAGGGAGGAGGGGTTCGACGAGATCGCCGCCCTCTTCGAGGCCGTCGGAGGCATCGAGAAGACCCACGAGGCCAGGTACCTCGACCTCCTGAAGAACCTGGAGGGCGGGATGGTCTTCAAGAAGGACCACGTCGTCATGTGGAAGTGCCGCAACTGCGGATACATCCACGTCGGCGAGACCGCACCCGAGTACTGCCCCGTGTGCAAGCACGCCCAGTCCTTCTTCGAGGTCAGGGCCACCAACTGGTGATCAAACCGGCCCCCTCCGGGGGGCCTCAAACCCATTCCACCTTCTGACAACGGTTATCTCCCCGAGCGCCATCGCCGACGCATGAGGCTCGACGCGGCGGATGCTGTCATCGTATCGGCCGTCGCCGTTTTCATCGGGGTGCTCGCTTACGGCTTCGCCACGTCCGAGTACCGCCCGTTCCTGGTGGTGGTCCTGCTCGCCGTGGCGGGGCTCGTCGCCCTGTCGCTGTCTATAATCCTCGACCCGTGGCTCCCGTCCCTCCGCCCGTGCAGGACGTACTCGGAGGGGGACGCGATTCTGACCGTGCACTGCTCCCGGTACATCGAGGGCGGCGGCCCAGTGTACGTCTTCGCGGACGGGACGCTCGTCGCCAGGGTCAACCGCGGGACGGTGACCGAGGTGCCCGTGAAGGCGGGATACTCGCAGGTCTGCGCCTCCAGGTCCGAGACGATGGAGGAGTGGGACGTGAGGTACGAGGTGTCCGACCCGGATGCGTACATCTCCAAAATCCCGGACGGCCGGATCGGCCTGCTGGTCTCGCCCGGGCCCACCGGGAGGGAGAAGGAACTCTACGACGCCTCGTACCGCGGCTCCCGCAACGACATGCTGTTCCACCTGGTCCTCGAGATACCCACCCTGATCGGCCTCGCGGTCGGGGCCTGGCTCCTCTGGCCGGTTCGACGCCCCGTCGGGCGTGCGAACCCCTTCCGGACGGCTCATCCTTTTTATGATTGTCCTGAGATGACCCCCGAACGGAGGATATCATGAAGACCGGGGACAAGGCCATAATGGCGCTAGCCGTCGCGGTGATCCTGGCATCGAGCGCGGTGTACATCCTGCAGATGCCCGAGAAGGAGCCCGACGACGTCACCGTGGGGGATCTCACCTACAGCGGCTCCCTGGCGGCCGGAGGCGTCTCCGGGACATGCGTGAGCGGCTCCGCCATCCTCACCTATGGGAACGGCGGCACGTCCACGCAGTGGTACGTGAAGGACCTGTCCGCGACCGCCTTCGTGCAGAGCGGAACGGTGTACACCGAGAGGGGCTACGAGCTCTCCAGCAGCGGCACGACGCTCACCGTCGTCACGCCCGGGTACTACGCCGTGCGCATCTCCGACGGGAGCACCACCGTGGAGGGGAATATCGTCCTCGACGGGACCGTGACCCGCTCCTACTCCTGGAGCCAGACCGTCGGATGGACCACCTACTCGTACTCCTTCGACTTCACGTACGACTTCTCCTCGTACCTGGAGTACAGCCAGGCAGACGCCGTCAGGCACACCACCAGCACCCTGAAGGACTCCAGGTTCGCGGTCGTGGACTCCGACATGGAGAGGCTGGAGGACCTCCTGGCCGCGGAGTACCTGGAGGTGCGCGGATCCGCGGCGTCGACCGACCAGTCCTACGCCGACTTCCTCCTCTCGTTCGTGCAGTGCTGCATAGACTACCCGACCGCCATCGCCAAGGGGGCCGACGGCTACTACCGCGAGAGCGACAGCGGGAACGGGGACACCTACCTGTACGGGCAGTCCGAGTACTGGGCCTACCCGATGGAGACGATCAACATGGGCGAGGGGGACTGCGAGGACACCTCCTTCCTCCTCGCCGCCCTGTATAGCGCGGCGGGATACACCGCGGGGGTTGCCGTGCTCCCGGGCCACATGGTGGCGCTGGTCGGGCTCGACAGCTTCACCCAGACCTCCGTGTACGGGTACACGTACACCGCCATGACGATAACCGCCACCGGCGAGTACATCTACTTCTGCGAGACGACCACATCCAGGTTCGTGCCCGTGGGCTACCTGACCTACGACGTCCACCAGGACGTGATGGAGCTGGACGAGGTCAGCCTGGTCGGGTGATCTGCGATGGAATCCGGCGACATAGCGAGGGTCAGGAAGGTTCTGCTGGCGGCCACGGTCGTGGTGTTCGCGGCGCTAATAGCGCTGGTCGCCGCCGCGGTGAGCCCCCAGGAGGACTGGATCGAGTACTCCGTGGAATCGCCGGAGTACGGGCTGGAGCGGGAGGGGTACAGCGTCTACGCCACCGTGTCCTGCGCCGTCACCGTCACGTCGCACATGCACTTCGACGTCGACAAGATAGACTTGAAGGTCTACCTGGTCGACGGCGACTCCCGCGAGCTCGTGGCGACCGTCGAGGATGAGACGATAGAGGCGGACGGCACCGCCACCGTCGACATATCGTCGAGGTTCAGCCTGCTCACCGGCCTGTCGGAGGTCTACAAGATCGTCGAGGACGGGGAGCCTCTGCACCTGCAGGTGGAGGCCACCTGCTCGTACCTGCTCGGACTCGCGTCGCTGACCGCGACGACGGACGTCTACGTGCCGATCACCGAGGAGGGCGGCATGAGCATCGCCGTCACGGAGAACACCTCGACGGACTTCGAAGCTGACATCTCGGGCCTTAAGGAGTGGATCGTCCCGGACGACCGGGACCTGACGATCACCGGAGGAGGATACACCTTGAACGCCTCCGTCCACTACGCGGACGGCGTCCTGAGCGTATCAATGTCCTCGGAAAGCGACCTGAAGGAGGCGACGATGGCCATGTCCTCCGCCGAGGACCTGTCTGCGGTCGACTCTGAGGGTGTCGTGGTGTCCGTCTCGGGCAACATGATGCTGGCGATGTACCTCGTCCTATGGTACTACCAGTCGGAGGGGTCGTCGTGAACTGGGGCGAGCTGGACAGGAGGGCGGGCGCCCGCTACGCCGCGGTGTACACGCTGAGGATCATCCTGCTGTACGCCATCGTCGCGGTCATCTGCATAGTGTTCCTCGGCAGGTTCTCCCACACGGTGGAGTCCGCCGCCACGGGCTCCGGCTCGGGATTCAACTGGGTGCCGTGGGCGGTCCGCTTCATGGTCCCCATCGCTCTGGTGATCCCGATGGCCTTCATGGCCGGATGCTACTGCCCCGGCGACAAAAGGAGGCTCTACTGGAGGCTGGCGGTCAACGTCTACATGATGGCCGCGATCTTCGTCATAGCCGGAGACGTGTCGTACACGGCGGATTCCATGACGGTCGGTTCAACGGGAACATACGCGGAGAACGTGACCCTGCACGTGGACACCGACGGCCTGCTCGTCGCGCTCCTGGTCGTGCCTGCGCTGTCCGTGGCGGACGCGCTGCTCGAGAGGCAGCAGTTCTCCGGGAAGGATTGAGAATCCCCGCCTTCCGGCGGGTAATGGATTTGGAGCGGCTCACCTGAGCCTGATGGTCTCGAGGTTCTGGGGGGCCTTCGTCTCGATACCGTACTTCTTGTAGATCGAGGACGCCAGGTCGGTGCACTTGCGGTCGTCGCCGTGCCCGATGATGATCCTGTCCGGCTTGGGCTCCAGGGAGCTGATGTAGCGCATCAGCTGCTTCCTGTCGGAGTGTCCCGAGAACCCGTCCACGGTCTCCCTCTGCATCTTGATCTTCAGGGTGATGGGCTTGCCCCTCATGTTGAGGGTGATCTCCGGCCTGCCCCTCTGGATGGTGCGGCCGATGCTGCCCTCGGACTGGTATCCCACGAAGAGGAGCCAGTTCCTCTCGTCGTCGGCCCACTCGCGGAAGTACTCCATGACCGGCCCGCCGGACATCATACCGCTCGTGGCGAGCACGATGCAGGGGTCGGGCGAGTGGCAGATCTCCTCCCTCATGTCGGCCGTCTCGACCCTCTTGAATATGGGGGACAGGAACGGGTTGCTGTTCTGCTGGAAGATCTGCGTCCTCAGCTGGCTGTTGAGGTACTCCGGGTACGCGGTGTGGATGGCCGTGGCCTCCCAGATCATCCCGTCCAGCCAGACGTTCATCTTGGGGATCTTGCCGGTGCGGACCAGCTCCTCGATCACCAGCATGACCTCCTGGGACCTCCCCACGGCGAAGACGGGGATCAGCACCTTGCCGCCGTGCTCCACGGCCTGCTGGAGGTACGCCCCGAGCTGCTCGGACGCGTCCGCCCTGGAGGGCTGCATGTCGTTGTGCCCCCCGTAGGTGGACTCCATGACGAGGGTCTCGAGCCTGGGGAACCTGGTGTTGGCCGGGTTGAACAGCCACGTCTTCTCGTACTTCGTGTCGCCGGAGAACGCCACGTTGTGGAGCCCCTCGCCGACATGGAAGTGCGCGATCGCCGAGCCCAGGATGTGCCCGGCGTTGTAGAATGTGAGACGGACGTCCGGCGCGATGTCGGTGACCTCGTTGTACTTGAGCGGGATCGTGTGCAGGATCTCCTGCCTCACGTGCTGCGCCTCGTAGGGGGTCTTCTTGTTCTCCCCGAAGCCGAGCTTGATGTTGTCCAGCTGGAGCAGGGCCATCAGGTCCCTGGTGGGCGGGGTGCAGTAGACCGGGCCCTTGTAGCCGTACTTGAACAGCGCGGGGAGCGTCCCGCAGTGGTCCAGGTGGGCGTGGGTGATGACGACCGCATCGAGCTCCGACAGGGGCTGCGCCTCCGGGATCCCGAAGTACGGGGTGTTGTCCGACGACGGGTCGAGGCCGCAGTCGATCAGGATCTTGCTCTCCCTGGTGGTCAGCAGCGAGGCCGACCTCCCGACCTGCCTGAACCCTCCCATGGCGGTGACCCTGACCCACTGCTCCCCCTCGAGCTTGGGCCTGGCGATGCGGCGCGCGACGGAGGTGAGCATGTCCTGGCGCTCCTCGTGGTTCACGCGGAGGTATCCCCTGACGTCCGAGACGGT
The DNA here is from genome assembly GCA_030539515.1 of Thermoplasmata archaeon. Taxonomy (GTDB): domain Archaea; phylum Thermoplasmatota; class Thermoplasmata; order Methanomassiliicoccales; family Methanomethylophilaceae; genus Methanoprimaticola. The sequence goes on along the minus strand of JAUNXZ010000029.1, from coordinate 949 downwards.
CTTGGACGGTATGGGCGGGGCGCGGATGACCTTGACGTTCCATCCGGACTCCTTGCGGAGGTCCGCCAGGAGCTTGCCCTCCTTGCCGACGGCTTCCGTCGGATTGACGGCCTCCACGAGCGCCTCCCCGGTCTCCTCGAGGAAGTTGATGTCGTAGATCTCGGCCTTCTCGGGGATCATCGAGCGGATCTTCTCCTCGACCTTGGCGGGGTCCTCGAGACCCGACGGGTCGGGGCGGATGTCCACCCTGCGGTGGATGTTCTGGGCGAGCATCCTGGCCACGGAGTCGTTCGCGGACAGCTTCTCGTACTGGTCGGTGTAGACCACCACGAGGGGGCCCTCGAACTTGATGTCGGTGATGCTGATGTCCTGGGGCATCGAGCGCTTCACCTCCTCCCTGAGGGAGTCGAACAGTCTGTCTACGTTCATGTGATGAACCTGCTTGTTGAATTGGGTAAGTAGGGGAGAAAAGGGGTTTCGAAGGGGTTTGTGCGACTGTGAGGTCAGTTGGGGAACCTGAACCCGAGCTTCTCGCAGCGGGCCACGATCTCCTCGCGGGGGATCTCGACGTATCCCTCGGGGCCGATGTAGGACACCAGGAAGCCGTCCCCGGTGCAGTTGTCCCTCCTCCTGGCGGAGTTGAGGGCGGTGATCGCGACGTCGATGGCCTCGTCCTTCTCCATGTCGGGCTTGAAGGCGGCCTCGAGGGCTCCCAGGGCGTAGACGGAACCGGACCCGACGGAGCAGTAGTTGTCCTCGATGTATCCTCCGGCGCCGTCGATGCTGAAGATGTGCCCTCCGGTCTTGTCGTAGCCGCCGACGATCAGGCCCAGGTAGAATCCCTGGCGGATGACGCTGGCGACGAGTGTCGCCGCGGCGGTGACGGACATGGGCGCGCCCTTCTTCATCGCGTAGATGGAGATCTCGCTCTGCATGTAGCGGACCATGA
>JAUNXZ010000147.1:1243-2901 GCA_030539515.1 Thermoplasmata archaeon | reverse complement strand
GAGAGGGTCAAGCCCATGCTGTTCATCAACAAGGTGGACAGGATGATCGTCGAGCAGCAGGTCACCAAGGAGATGATGATCGAGAAGTTCTCGAGGCTCGTCACCGAGTTCAACCACAAGATCGCCAACATCCTCCCCGCCCCCCTGAACAAGGAGTGGCAGGTCAGCATCCAGGACGGAACCGTCGCTTTCGGATCCGCCTACAACAACTGGGCCATCAGCGCCCCGTTCATGAAGGAGTCCGGCATCTCGTTCTCGGACATCTTCGAGTACTGCTCCAGGGAGGGCGGCCAGAAGGAGCTCGCCAAGAAGTCCCCGCTGCACGAGGTCGTCCTCGAGATGGCCATCACCCACATCCCCAACCCCGTCGACGCTCAGAAGGTCCGTATCCCCACCATCTGGAAGGGAGACCTCGAGTCCAAGATCGGGAAGGAGATGCTGAACTGCGACCCCAAGGGAGACGTCGCGATGATGGTCACCAAGATCATCATGGACCCCCACGCGGGAGAGGTCGCCATCGGAAGGCTGTTCTCCGGGTCCGTCCGCAAGGGAATGACCCTGTACATCTCCGGTATGCCGGCAGCCCAGAGGGTCCAGACCGTCGCCCTGATGGTCGGAGCCGACAGGATCCCCATCGAGGAGTGCGAGGCCGGTAACATCGTCGCGCTGACCGGACTGAAGGACGCCATCGCCGGAAGCACCGTGTCCACCATCAAGGACATGGAGCCCTTCGAGAGGATGGCCCACTACTCCGAGCCCGTCGTCACCAAGGCCATCGAGGCGAAGAACATGAAGGACCTGCCCAAGCTGGTCGAGGTCCTCCGCACCATCGCCAAGGCCGACCCGTCGCTCAACATCGAGATCAACAACGAGACCGGCGAGCACCTGATGTCCGGTATGGGAGAGCTCCACCTGGAGATCACCGAGTACAGGATCGTCAACGAGCAGGGCGTCGAGATCGTCTCGTCCCCTCCGATCGTCGTGTACCAGGAGTCCGTCAAGGGCGCCAACCCCAGCGAGTTCGAGGGTAAGTCCCCCAACAAGCACAACAAGTTCTACTTCCTCGTCGAGCCCCTCGAGGCCGGCGTCATGGAAGCCATCCGCTCCGGCGAGATCGACGTCGAGGCCAAGATCAAGGACCCGAAGGCCCTGGCCAAGAAGCTCGCCGACTGCGGCATGAACCCCGACGAGGCCAAGGGAATCGTCGGCTTCAAGAACAACAACGTGCTGCTCGACTGCACCAAGGGTATCCAGTACCTCCACGAGACCATGGAGCTCGTGAAGCAGTCCTTCGAGGAGGCCATGACCAGGGGGCCGCTCGCAGCCGAGAAGGTCGGCGGACTCAAGGTCAAGCTCATGGATGCCAAGCTGCACGAGGACACCATCCACAGGGGTCCCGCCCAGATCATCCCCGCTGTCAGGGACGGTATCTACGGAGCCATGTGCCAGGCCGGCAGGAACCTGCTCGAGCCCATGCAGCACGTGTTCATCAGCGTGCCCCCCGACTACATGGGGGCCGCAGTCAATCTGATCAACCAGCGCCGCGGAACCATCCTCGAGATGGGACAGGACGGCGCGGACTCCACCGTCTCGGCGGAGTGCCCGGTCGCCGACATGTTCGGATTCGCGTCCGACATCAGGGGAGCGACCCAGGGACG
>JAUNXZ010000147.1:0-1143 GCA_030539515.1 Thermoplasmata archaeon | reverse complement strand
GGTGTCAAGCAGATCATCGTCGCCATCAACAAGATGGACGCCGTCAACTACGACGAGGCCAAGTACAACGAGGCCAAGGACGCCATGATCAAGCTCATGAAGATGGTCGGCATCAAGACCGACGAGGTCCCCTTCATCCCCGTGTCCGCCTACAACGGCGACAACGTGAAGGCCGCCTCCTCCGCCATGGGCTGGTACAAGGGACCCACCCTCATCGCCGCTCTCGACAACCTCAAGGTTCCCGAGAAGCACACCGAGAAGCCCCTCAGGCTGCCCATCCAGGACGTCTACACCATCACCGGTATCGGAACCGTCCCCGTCGGCCGTGTCGAGACCGGAATCCTCAAGCCCAACATGAAGGTCATGTTCGAGCCCTCGCACGTTCCCGGAGAGGTCAAGTCCATCGAGATGCACCACGAGAACCTGCCCCAGGCCCTCCCCGGTGACAACGTCGGATTCAACGTCCGCGGAGTCGCCAAGAACGACATCAAGAGGGGAGATGTCGCCGGACCCGCCGACAACCCGCCGTCCGTCGCCAAGACCTTCACCGCGCAGATCGTCGTGCTGAACCACCCGTCCGTCATCACCGTCGGATACACCCCCGTCTTCCACTGCCACACCACGCAGACCGCGTGCAGGTTCGTGGAGCTGGTCAAGTCCATCGACCCCAAGACCGGCCAGACCAAGGCTGACCACCCCGACTTCCTCAAGACCGGCGACATCGCCATCGTCAAGCTGGAGCCGACCAAGCCCATGGTCATCGAGACTGCCAAAGAGTTCCCGCCTCTCGGAAGGTTCGCAATCCGCGACATGGGTCAGACCGTCGCCGCCGGAATGTGCATCGAAGTCGAGAAGGCTTGAATCCGCAGTGATCAAGATGTCACAGCGCGCAAGGATCTCTCTCAGCGGGACCGACCCGGCGAAGGTCGACGGTGTCTGCAGCCAGATCAAGGGGATCTCCCAGAGGACTGGCGTCGACATCCGCGGACCCGTGCCCCTGCCCACCAAGAAGCTCAAGGTGGCCTGCAGGAAGAGTCCCGACGGAGAGGGAAGCGAGACCGTCGACCACTGGGAGATGAGGATCCACAAGAGGCTCATCGACCTGGACGCCGACGAGCGCGCCCTCAGGCAGCTGATGAGGAT
>JAUNXZ010000028.1 GCA_030539515.1 Thermoplasmata archaeon | reverse complement strand
CGAACCTGTGCATGTCGTAGAACTGGTTGGACATGCAGTTGAGGTCCACCTCGCAGGCGTTGCACGAACCGGTGTCAAGCTCCCTGAGCGCCACCGAGCTTCCGAACATCCTGCGGACCGACGGGTCCAGAGGCTTCTCCAGAGATTCGATGTCCGTGTCCGCGGAGACGACCAGCTCCTCCCTGGTGAGCGCGTAGTCGGGCGCGGGGCGCTCCTCTATGCACCCGTCGGGGCAGACCATGGCGCAGTCCATGCAGAATATGCACTTCCCCAGGTCCACCCTCCACCCGTCGTCCACGGTGATCGCCTTCGTGGGGCAGTTGCCCGCGCACGTCCCGCATCCGGAGCATCCGGCGGACGCCATCGGCATCCCCTCGCGGGCGTCCATTATGACTCCCTTCGGCTCGGTGTTCCGGTTCCGGGGGGACATGTTGGAGAAGCAGAGGTCGAACATCGTATCACTCACAGGTCGTTCCCGCTGTAGGACAGCGAGAAGCTCTTGTTGATCAGCGGGAAGTCCGGGACCACGTTGCCCGGGACCGCCCTCGACATGCCGGGCCAGTCCATGAAGGACGGGTCGCGGATCGCGTATCTCTCTATCGCGCCGTCGCGGATGACGGCGCAGTGGACCAGCTCCCCGCGCGGTGCTTCGACTACGGCGCAGCGGACGCCGTCCTCCGGCTTCACGCGCACGCGGGTCTCGCCGGGCTCCATGGACTGGATGCACTGGTGGATGAGGCTGATGGATTCGGTTATCTCGCCGAGGCGGACCATGGTCCTGGCGTGGACGTCGCCCTTCGGCTCGGTGACCACGCGCATCCCCAGGCGGCCGTACAGCTCGTAGCCGACCTCGGCCCTGACGTCGGACTCCACGCCGCTGGCGCGGGCTATGGGGCCGACCATGCCGAGCTCCTCGGCGTCGGTCCTCTTCAGCACGCCGGTGCCCTCGAGACGGTCCAGGAGGGCGGCGCTGTCCATCATGACGGAGGCGAGCTCCTCCATCTCGAACTTGATCTCCAGGATGAAGTCGTCCAGCCTCTTCAGCGTCTCCTGGGGGATGTCCCTGCGGACCCCTCCGGGCACGACGCTGTTCATCAGGAGGCGGTGGCCGGTGAGTCCGACATTCATCCTCAGGAGCTTCTCGTGGATCCCGCCGCCGACGGCGGACGGGACGCAGAACGCCGTGTCGGTGCATATGCCGGACACGGCGCCTATGTGCGCTTGGAGCCTCTCCATCTCCGCGAGGACGACGCGGATGTGCCTCGCCCTCTCGGGGATGTCGGCACCGGACTCCATGATCTCGGAGTACGCGATGCAGTTGGCCACGCAGGTGTCGCCGGAGATCCTCTCCACGAGTCTCGAATCATCCTTGGACGCGGGCCCTTCGAGCAGGCGCTCCACCCCCCTGTGGGTGAACCCGAGGGTGGGGTTCAGCTCGATGACTGGCTCGCCGGCCACGCTGAACCTGAAGTGCCCCGGCTCGATGATCCCGGCGTGCACCGGGCCGACGGGTATCTCGAAGACATCCTCCCCGACGGTGTGGTTGCGCGGTATGGCGTAATCCTTCCTGATGACCAGCGGAGCGCGGGGCCCGTCCTCGAACTCGATGCCGTCGGACTCGGCCATGAGCCTCTCGAAGCCCATGGCGTACGGTACGACGGGGGAAAGCGGGACGGCCTTCCCCTCGGGGACGTACGTGACGTCCGTCACGTCCGAGTCCTTCCTGAACAGCGCGTGGACCCTGCCGCCGTGCTCGGCGAACATGTGCATCAGGCGGTGGCCGGAATCCCTCAGGCCGGAGCACTCCGCCGCGAATCCGGCGCTGTACGTCTCTATCGTTATCAAAGCGACGCCCCCGTGATTATGTCGACCGCGGATTCCAGCCATCCCTGCACCTGGTCGGGCATGAACAGCCCGAGAAGCAGCGTGCATGCGATGAGGACGGCTATCGGGACGTGCCTGGACGGCGACGCATGAGCATCAATCTCCTTCCCGGGGTCCCCGGAGAGCATCGGGAATATGTGCAGGGCCATTCCCGCGGCGACGATCGCCAGCAGGATGACGCACGCGACGGTCACCCACAGCACCCCCGCGTCTATGGACGCGTACATCAGGGACAGCTCCCCGACGAACACCGCGAACGGCGGCGCACCGACTATGGCGAGCGTGCCGATGGCGAGCGCCGCGGACGTGAAAGGCATCGATTTGGACACTCCGCGTATCGAGTTCATGTCGCGCGTCCCGTAGGACTGCACGATGTTCCCCGCGGAGAAGAACAGGATGGGCTTGGTGACCGAGTGGGCGGCCATCTGGACGATCGCCGCGCCTATCGCGATGGGCGAACCGATCCCCAGGCCGATGGCGATCAGCCCCATGTTCTCTATGCTCGAGTAGGCCAGCATCCTCTTAAGGTCCCTGGAGGACACGATGAAGAACGCAGCGGCCGCGAGCGAAAGCAGCCCGAACACCAGCAGGATGGCGGAGGCGAACCCTGGGTTCACGATCTCCGACACGGAGTAGAACCTCAGGATGCCGTACATGGCGCAGTTGAGCAGCACCGCGGACAGCAGGCCGCTGATAGGGCTGGGGGCCTGGCTGTGGGCGTCCGGGAGCCAGGTGTGCATCGGCGCCAGGCCGACCTTGGTCCCGAACCCGACGATGATCAGGACCATCGCCATCTTCATCAGCGTGGGGTCCAGCTGGTCGGCCGCGGCCATGAGGGCGGGCCAGTCCAGTGACAGGTCCTGGTCTATCGCCCCGACGGTGGAGGCGTACACGAGCGTGTAACCCGCGAGCGCGATGGTGATCCCGACGGAGCACAGGATGATGTACTTCCAGGCGGCCTCGGTGGACTCCTCGTTGGAGTAGAACCCCACCAGGAAGGTGGACACCAGCGTGGTCGCGCCGATCCCGAGCCACACGATGGCCATGGAGCGGGCGGTGAACGTCAGCATCATCACCGAGATGAACACGATGAGGAGGCTGTAGTACTGGCCCATGTCCTTCGCCCTGATCTTCCCCTCCTCCGCCTCCAGGCCGATGTACGCCCTCGAGTAGATCGAGGCCATCAGGCCCACCAGGGCCACGAGGAGCATGAATATCGCGGACACAGAGTCGATGTAGAACACGCCGTCGTCCAGCGTCTCCCCGTTCAGCACCGGGACGCAGAGGTTCACGGCGAGCACGAGCAGTATCGCGCAGCACGCGGGCATGACCGCGGCGATCCATTTGCTGTTGCGCATGCCTATGCACAGGACGGCGGATGCGGCCATCGCCAGCAGCAGGACGAGCAGGGAGATCGTCATTCCCTCAGCCTCCTGAGGAACGACGTGTCCACCGAGTTGAACGAGCGGTTGATCCTGTACGCGAAGATGCCGATGATGATCACGGCGACCATGACATCGAAGAACGCCCCGATCTCGACGATCAGCGGCATCCCGTGGGAGAGCGCCAGCGCCCCGAGGAACAGCCCGTTCTCCATCATCAGGAGGCCGACCGTCTCGGTTATCGCCTTGCGCCTGGTGCACATCATCAGCAGGCCGATCAGGATGATCGACACCGACAGCGCCAGGCAGTTCCTCTCCACGTTCTCGATGGAGTCCATCATGGGCTCGGTGATGTAGTAGGACAGGATGATCAGGACCCCGGACGTGAGCAGCGACCCCGGGATGCCCAGGCTCAGCTCCACCTCCTTGTCCACGTGGATCCTGCTCATGATGTAGATGAGCATCCTGGGCATCACGATCACCTTGAGCGCGACGGTCAGGGCGCACATGATGTAGATATGCGGGGTGTCCGAGGACCAGGCGACGATGAACGCCAGCACCGCCAGGAACACGGACTGGAAGGAGAACAGGCCGATCAGCGGCCTCATGCGCGTCGTGGCGACCGCCATCACCGACGTGAGGAGCATCAGGACCGCGCACAGGTCGATCAGGTTTCCGATAATCGCGTCATCCATCTTCCTTCCCTCACAGTATGTACAGCGATATCATCGCCATCAGGGACAGCGTGAACGACGCTGTCAGCAGGTTGGGCGTCTTGAACAGCCTGGACTTGCACAGCACGGACTCCACCACGCTGAGCGCGAACGCGACGAGCAGCATCTTGACTGCCATCACGACGGCGGACAGGACCAGAGCCTGGGCGGTGAGCTCGGTGGCGATGCCCCACGGGAAGAACAGCGACCCGAGCATGGCCATGAAGATGGTCAGCCTCATCTGGGAGGACAGCTCCATCATGGCGAGGTCGCGTCCGGAGTACTCGAGCAGCATGGCCTCGTGGACCATGGTTAGCTCCAGGTGCGTCGTGGGGTTGTCGAACGGGATCCTGGCGTTCTCGGCCAGGAGGGTCATCATGAACGATGCCCCGGCGAGTATGAGCGCCGGGCCGACCGCCGCCAGCCCGAGCGCGGATATGGCGGACGAGATGTCGCCCATGTCGGTGCCCGCGCCGGAGAGCACAGCGAGGGTGGCAATCGCCAGGAGAAGGGCCGGCTCGATGAGCACGGACATCATCATCTCCCTGCTGCTCCCCATGCCCCCGAAGGTGGATCCTCCTTCGAGGCCGCCGAGCACCATGGCGAACCTGTACATGGTGAACAGGTAGACCACCGCGACGAGGTCCCCGTACGGCGCGAGCACGCCGGTGTAGATGAACGGGGTCATCATGGCGAGGACGATCATCGACGCCATGCACACGTACGGGATTCCGCGGAACAGCCACGAGGAGTTCCTCGACGTGACGGAGTCCTTCCTCAGCAGCTTGCGGAGGTCCCTGTAGGGCTGGAGTATCCCTGCTCCCCGGCGGCCCTGCATGAGGGCCTTGAGTTTCGAGACTATGCCGGCCATCAGCGGCGCGATCGCGACGAGCACGATGGCCTGGATGAGCTCGACCAGGATCTCGGCGCCGGTCATAGGAGCCTCACCGCCAGGAGCGCCGCCACGAGGGTGACGAGGATGTACCCGAGGTACGACTGGATGTTCCCGGTCTGTATCCTGGTCACCTGCTTGGAGAACCAGGTTATGAGGGCCCCGAGGGGCCTGTAGATGTACTTGACGAAGGGCTCGACGAAGCTGGTGCTGTAGCTGTCGCCCTTCTTGACGGAGGTGTCCTGGTAGATCGGGTGGAACACCCTGACGATGGGCTGGGAGAACCCCTCGGAGGAGTACTGCATCCTCTCGTCGAGGGTCCCGCCGCAGGCCCAGGTCTCGTTTATCTCACGCTTCTTCCTGAAGATGCGGGTGGCCGCGAACATGATGATGACGCATCCGGCGAGCATGAGCCCGAGGGTGAGGGGCTCGAGTGTCCCGGACATGGCCTCAGAGTAGGATGCGTCGGAGCCGGTGAGGCCGGATATCCCGGAGGCCATCGCGTCCATCAGCGGGACGGCGAACAGGCCCATGCAGAGGCACATGCCGGCGAGCACCGCCAGCGGAGCCAGCGAGCCCTTCCTCATGGGGCGCGGGTTGGCGGCGCCCTCTGACCTGGGCCTCCCCAGGAAGATGAAGCCGTACAGCCTCGCGTAGGACGTGGCGACGATCATCCCGCACACCCCTAGCAGGGCGACGAGCAGCGGCATGGCGACCCTCATGTTGGACGCCATCGCGTCCGTCCCGAGGAGGGACTGGAGCATCAGCCACTCGCTGACGAAGCCGTTCATCGGCGGGATGGCCGCCAGGGACATGATGCCGAACAGGGCCACGACGGAGAGTCCGGGCAGGACGCAGGCGATGCCCCCCATCCTGTCGATCTTCCTCTCTCCGGTGACGTCCTCTATGGAGTCCACCGTGAGCATCATGAGAGACTTGAACACGCTGTGGTTCAGCGTGTGGAGCAGCCCCGCGACGGTCACCAGGGCGCAGAGCCCGGGCAGGCTGCCGCTGAAGACGACGGCCAGGGACAGGCACATCGTGGCGAGGGCCATGTTCTCCATGCTGGAGTAGGCGAGGATCCTCTTGGGCTCGGTCTGCACCATGGACTCCATGGCGCCCCACAGCGCTGTCGCCGCGGAGAGCACGCAGAGCACCACACCGACGGTCTCCATGCCCTCGCCGACGCCGATCCAGGAGAACACCCCTTTGAACAGGACGAGCACGGCCACGTTGGAGCACAAGGTGGTGAGCAGGGCGGTGGTGTGGGTGGGGGACTCGGCGTACATGTCGGGCATCCACGCGTGGAACGGGATGGTGCCGAGCTTGGTGCCGAACCCTATGAACAGCAGGAATATCAGTATCGCGGAGGACGTCTGGCCGAGCGTCGCGGACAGCCCGTCCCACTCGGTCATGTCGCCGGTGCCGGCGGCCCACGCGATGTAGGCGACGACGGCCATCAGCGTCAGCCCTCCGAGGTGCGTGATGGCGAAGAACCTCCACCTGGGCCCCTCCCTCCTGGAGGACGCCATCGCGAAGGTCACCACGGACACGATCTCCCAGGAGACCAGGAGCAGGACGGCGCTGGAAGCCGTCATGCAGAGGACGCAGGACACGAACAGGGCGCATCCGAGCGCCGCGTACCCGGGGCTGTAGGTGTGCCCGGAGTGCGACATGTGCACCGCGATCATCAGGAAGACCGCCGACGACACCGAGACGAACACGGCGGTCAGCTGGTCCACATGAACGGAGTAGTCCCCTAGGAGCGAGCCCAGGGGGAAGGTGCACGAGAAGTCGGGGACGAGCATCCACACGGGATAGCACAGGATCCCCGCGACGCACGAGACGGAGCAGAGGGCCACGGCGGCCTTGGCGGCCGTCTCCTTCCTGAAGAATCCGCAGACGATCCCGGCGACTGCCGGAACGACCAGGAACAGCATGTATGCTGCGACGAAGGTGCCCTCTTCCATGCCCGAGATCATCTGAGAAACACTACCGTCGCCGGCGTTACACGGATGATACCTTAAAGATTTGCATATGGAGGAATCCGTAGATCACGGGCTTTCCGTATCGGCGGGTCCCGTATTCAGCCGAGGATGTCCGCAGTCTGCATCAGGGTACGGATCATAGATGGGAGGCAGTCCCGAAACTCCCTCCCGTCGCACGGTACTGATATCCTGCCGTCATGAATCGCGGAGTGGTTGCGGTCTAGAATCTCTTCAAGTATGTCCATGCGGGCTGATGCGAGGGATGGTTCCTCATAGGACAGCCACATCAGCGTGTGACCCTCGTCGCTCAGTTCCCAATCATCGTTTCTGCGGCGAAGGACGATGTGCAGCTCATCTCCGTCGGGAAACATGAACTCTGTATGCACCAGGAACCTTCCGGTCTCCATGGATTCGAGAGTGAATTCTGGGCATCCGGGGTTCGCGATATCCGCCGTCTTGCCGCAAGTTACGCACATCGAATGCTGATATGTCATTCGAATGTTAAAGCATTCCGTATGGATGTGTGTGTACGGTGGAGAAGTAAGGGTCCCCGCCCCCCGGAGGGGCGGGGTTTGATGATCACTCGGCCATTCTTCTCAGGACGTACTGGAGGATGCCGCCGTTGGCGATGTAGTCGACCTCGGCCGGGACGTCGACGCGGCAGAGCGTGTCGAACTCCAGCTTCTGGCCGTCGCGGTACGCCGTCACGCGGACGGTGCACCTGGGCTCCAGGTCGGAGAGGTCGATGTCGAAGGTCTCCTTGCCGGTGAGCCCGAGGGTCTCGGAGCTCTGCCCGGGCAGGAACTGCAGGGGCACGATGCCCATGCCGACCAGGTTGGACCTGTGGATCCTCTCGAAGGACTCGGCGATGACCGCGCGGACCCCCAGGAGGAGCGGCCCCTTGGCGGCCCAGTCCCTTGAGCTGCCCGTTCCGTACTCCTTGCCGGCGAGCACGATCAGCGGGGTCATGTCCTCATCGTACCTCCTGGAGGTCTCGAAGATGGTGTCCACGGTGCCGTCCGGCAGGTACACGGAGCAGCTGCCCTCGCTGCCGGGGACCAGGATGTTCTTGAGCCTGACGTTCGCGAACGTTCCGCGGACCATGACCTCGTGGTTGGCCCTGCGGGACCCGTAGGAGTTGAAGTCGGCGGGCTTGACGCCCTTGCCGGTGAGGTACCTCCCGGCGTCGGTCTTCTCTCCGAATGCCCCGGCGGGGGAGATGTGGTCCGTGGTGATGGAGTCGCCGAGCTTGGCGAGGCACCTGGCGCGCTTGACGTCCCTGATCTCGGGCTCCTCCCCGATCGAGTCGAAGAAGGGAGGGTTGCGGATGTAGGTCGAGTTCTCATCCCACTTGAACAGGGGCGAGTCCTCGCAGGGGATGGCGTCCCACATCGCGGATCCCACGAACAGCTTCTCGTTGTTCGCCTTGTAGAGAGCGCGGGTGACGAACTGCTCGGTTAGCTGGGAGACCTCCCAGTCCTGGGGCCAGATGTCCTTCAGGTAGACCTCCTTCCCGTCCACGACGGCCAGGGGCTCCCTGTCCAGGTCGATGTCGACCCTGCCGGCGATGGCGTAGGCCACGACGAGGGGAGGGGACGCGAGGTAGTTGGCCTTGACGAGGGGGTGGATCCTGCCCTCGAAGTTCCTGTTGCTCGAGGCGATGGCGGCGACCGCCAGGTCGTTCGCCTTGATGGAGTTGGAGACCTCGTCGGACAGCGGTCCGCTGTTGCCGATGCAGGTCATGCATCCGTACCCGCAGACCTGGAACCCCTGCCTCTCGAGGTACACGAGCAGGCCGGAGTTCCTGAGGTACTGGGTGACGGCCTTGGATCCCGGGGAGAGCGAGGTCTTCACGTGGGGTGCGGGCTTCAGCCCGAGGTCGCACGCCTTCTTCGCGACGAGCCCCGCGGCGATCATGACCGACGGGTTCGCCGTGTTGGTGCACGAGGTGATCGAGGCGATGACGAGGGAGCCGTCCCCGAGCGTCCCGGCGACGGGCTTCCTTTGCTCCTTGACGCCGAGGGCGTCCAGGGTCTCCGCGAACCTCTCCTTCATCTCCCTCATGGGGATGAGGTCCTGGGGGCGCTTGTGGCCGGCCAGGCAGGGCTCCACGGTGGACAGGTCCAGCTCGAGGGTGTCGGTGTACTCGGGCTCGGCCTCGTACCACATGGTCTGCTCACGCATGTACTTCTCGACCGCGTCGATGTGCGCCTCGTCCCTTCCGGTGAGCCTGAGGTACTCCATGGTGCGCTCGTCCACGGGGCAGTACCCCATGGTCGCCCCGTACTCGGGGGCCATGTTGGCGATGGTGGACCTGTCCGGGAGGGGGAGGTCCTTGTATCCGGGGCCGTAGAACTCGACGAACTTGCCGACGACGCCCTTCTTCCTGAGCATGCTGACGACCGTGAGCACAAGGTCGGTGGCGTTGACGCCCTCCCTCAGCTTGCCGGTGAGCCTGAACCCGATGACGTCGGGCAGGGGCATGTAGCTGGGCTGGCCGACCATGACGGCCTCCGCCTCGATCCCTCCGACTCCCCATCCGGCGACCCCGAGGCCGTCGATCTGGGTTGTGTGGGAGTCGGTCCCGAAGCAGGAGTCGGGGTAGGCGATCTTCCTCCCGTCCTTCTCCACGACGTGGACGAGGGGGGACAGGAACTCCAGGTTGACCTGGTGGCAGATCCCGTTCCCGGAGGGCACGGCGCGGAAGTTGCGGAGGGACTTCTGGGCCCACTTGAAGAGGGCGTACCTCTCGCTGTTCCTCTGGAAGTCCAGCTTCTCGTTGAGCTCCTGTGCGTCGGCCCTGCCGGCGTAGTCGGTGATCAGCGAGTGGTCGATGACCAGGTCCACGGGCACAAGGGGGTTGATGAGCTCGGGGTCCTTGCCCATGCCGGCGACGGCCTCCCTCATGGACGCGAGGTCGGTGACGGCGGCTCCGCCGGTCAGGTCCTGCAGGAGGACGCGGGCGGGCATCCAGGGGATGTCCTCGCCGTCGTTGCCGGAGGGGCTCCAGGACGCAGCGGCGCGGATGTCGTCGTCGGTGACGACCTCCCCGTCCCTGCGCCTGAGCATGTTCTCGACGATGATCTTGATGGAATAGGGCATCTTGGAGAGGTCCTTGATGACGCCCTCCTTCTCCAGCTCCCTGAGGCTGTACACTGTCAGGTCGCCCTCCTCGGTGGCGATGGTCCTGATGCATTCTCCGATTCCCGACATTAGAATCTCCTGCGTGCGCTATCCGCGCATTATAAAAAAGGGTATTGCCGGGGTCCGAACCGGCGCCGGCCACGCTTGCATTTCTGGATGTAGCGCTAACGCACACGTGCGGTCTATTTGTAGGGTATCGGGAACTCGAAGAAATGCCGGTGGGAGCCCTTCGTCGGGGCGAATCCGGCGAAGGGTTCCGTAGAACCGGAGGAGGTGATAACGCGAAGTTTCGTTTGATCCGAATCAAGGGTCTCGGTACCCGGTTAGAGATTCGTATTCTCGGAACCAAGATCGACGTCTTGCTTCTGAGATGAGAGTCTCTCAAACTATGGCCTCGCGGCCCGCCCTCTGCCCTGCGGGGCAGGGGGATGTTATCACTCCTTGGATTGGGATATGTGTTGCCGATTATTAATCCGTTTGCATAGGCTGTCATTCGTCGGGATATGCAGGCGGATCCCCCGTCCTATCGGGGTCGATGTTTTGAACCTCCACAGAATCATGGTTGCAGAGGGAGCGCGATGGACGAGCTGGACATTCTCGAGTGGCTGCAGGGGGCCGCCCCCGCCCTGAACGACGTCATGGTGGCGATCACGACGGTATCCACCTATGCGGCCGTCTGGCTCATACTGGCGTTCCTCCTGACTTGCTCCAAGGAATACCGTCGCGCCGGATACGCGGTGATCGTCTCCGTGGTCGTCGCGTGGATCCTCGCCGACTTCGTGATCAAGCCGCTGGTCGGGAGGGAGAGGCCCTACGAGGTCACGGGGTTCGACATACTGGTCAGCGCGGCGTCCACGAGCTCGTTCCCGTCCGGGCACACCGCGTTCTCGTTCGCGGCGGCCACCGCCGTCTTCATCCACAACAGGAAGTGGGGCATCCCGGCGCTGGTGTTCGCCGCACTTGTGGGGATATCCAGGATGTACCTCTACATGCACTGGCCCACCGACGTGCTGGCCGGAGCCCTGCTGGGCATCGCCGCGGCGTACCTCTGCGTCTGGTTCCTGTCGAGGTACATCCCCGCGTACAGGGATCTCCCCGACCCGCGGGAATCCGGGGGTCAGTAAGGCGTCTTCCCGCCGAAAACGCGGCGGACGACATCCGCGACCTCCGCCAGGTTCTCCTCGGAGTTGGCGGCGATCACGGGGCTGGGGCGGTCGAAGGACACGTCCCTGTCGATCCCGGCGTAGCATCCTCCGGCTTCCTTCAGGATGGTCAGCCCGGCGGCGTAGTCCCAGGGCGAGAGGCATATCTCGAAGTACAGCTCGCAGGCCCCCTCGGCCATGAGGGACAGCTCCAGCGCGGCCGTTCCGATGCGGCGGATGTCGTTGATCCTCGGGTACAGCTCCTCGCTGACCCTGAAGCACGGGGCGGCCATCTCCTTCTGGTAGCAGCAGTAGGCGGTGCTCATGATGCTGGCCGCCAGGTCCCTGTCGGATACGCGTATCGGCCGTCCGTCTTTGAACGCGCCATGCCCGACGACCGCGCTGTAGAGCGTGCCGGAGAACGGGTTGAGCACGTAGCCCGCGTAGGGCTCGGCGTTCCTGAAGAGGGCGACGGACACGGCGCACTCGGGGATTCCCCTGGAGAAGTTGGTGGTGCCGTCGATGGGGTCCACGATCCAGACCCACTCGGTCTCGGCGAGGGACGCCTCGTCCCCCTCCTCGCCCATGAATGCGGATCCCGGGAGCAGCGATGTGAGCTCCTGCTTGAGGAACCTCTCGTTCTCGATGTCCGCGGAGGTGACCAGGTTCTCGACCGAGCCCTTGGTCCGCACCGTGAAGGAGCGGTCCGCGGCGACCCTGCGCCCGGACTCCCTGACTATGCGCTCGATATCCTCCGGATTCGGTTCCCTGCCATTGAGATCGCCCTTGAATCGTGCTATCCGTTAAACGGATTGTGTCGGGGGTTAACCTGGAATAGGGAATTAGGAATGACTAAATATTCACCGGGTGGATGGAGCATCGATATTCTGGCCGGGTTCCCCCATGCTCTCGTTCCGACCGGAGCTCGATGAGATGATGTCATGGAGGAGGAGAAGAGGAAGCCCGGCAGGCTGGCCCGGCTCGGGGAGTACGCGGGGGGACGCCGCGGGTTCATCCACGCGTCGATGGTCCTGTCGGCGCTGAGCGCTGCGGTGTCCGTCGTCCCGTTCTACTACATCTGGCTGATGCTGGACGAGGTGCTGCGCGTCATGCCCGACTACGGGCAGGCCACCGGCCTGGCGCACAACGGGTGGATGGCGCTCGGGTTCACCGTGCTGTCCGTCATGCTGTACATCGCGGCGCTGATGCTGTCGCACATGGCGGCGTTCCGCATCGCGAAGAACCTGCGCAAGGCCATCGTCGCCCACGCGGCGGAGCTCCCCCCGGGGGCGTTCGACTCCATGGGGTCCGGCAAGGTCCGCAGGATCATCCAGGACTCCGTCGGGTCGACGGAGACGTACCTGGCGCACAACCTGCCCGACATGGCCGGCTCGACCGTCCTGCCGATCGCCATGCTGGCGATGCTGTTCGTGTTCGACTGGCGCCTCGGGCTCTCGTGCATCGCGGTCTTCGCGCTGGCGGCCCTGGTCATGCTCAGCATGGTCGGGAGCAGGGCCATGAAGGAGAGCATGGACGCCTACCAGGGGGCGCTCGGCGACGTCAACAGGGAGGCCGTGGAGTACGTCCGCGGCATCTCGGTGGTGAAGACCTTCCAGCAGACGGTCGAGTCCTTCCAGACCTTCAGGGACTCAATCCTCAGGTACGGCGAGTTCGTGATCAACTACACGAGGTGGTGCAGGGGCAGGATGTGCCTGTTCGTGGTCGCCTCGAACTCCGCGTTCGCGCTGATCATCGCCACCGCCTTCGCGGTGACCGGGATGGACTGGTCCGCGGAGTTCCTGGCCGACTTCCTGTTCTACGTGATCTTCTCGCCGCTCATCGCGGTCCTGCTGATGAGGGTCATGTTCGCCAGCAACGAGGGCTACGTCGTCGACGACGCCCTGTCGAGGATCGACTCGATCCTGGCGATGGAGCCCCTGTCCGAGCCGGCCGAGCCGAGGATGCCGGATGGCACGACGGTGCGCTTCGAATCCGTGACGTTCACCTACCCGGAGTCCGACCGCCCCGCGGTGGACTCGTTCACGCTGGAGATGAAGCCCGGCACCATCACGGCGCTGGTCGGCCCCAGCGGGAGCGGGAAGAGCACCGTAGCCGTGCTGGCCTGCAGGTTCTGGGACCCGGACCGCGGATCCATTACCATAGGAGGCATCGACCTCAGGGACATCGGGACCGCGAACCTCGGCTCCCTGATGTCGTTCGTCTTCCAGACCAACCACCTGCTGAAAGGCACGATCAGGAGCAACGTGCTCCTCGGCAGGCCGGACGCGACCGACGAGGAGGTGTCCGAGGCATTGCATCTGGCGCAGTGCGACGATATCGTCGCCAAGCTGCCGGACGGCCTGGACACGAAGGTGGGCCCCGGAGGGGTGTACCTGTCCGGCGGGGAGGTCCAGAGGATCGCCATCGCCAGGGCCATCCTGAAGGACTCGCCCATCGTCATCCTCGACGAGGCGACGGCGTTCGCCGACCCTGAGAACGAGTACCTGGTGCAGAGGGCCTTCGAGAACCTGTCCGAGGGCAAGACCGTGCTGATGATCGCCCACCGTCTGACCACCGTGCGCGACGCGGACTGCATCTGCGTGATGGAGAACGGCAGGATGGTGGAGATCGGGACGCATCCCGAGCTGGTGGCCTCCGGAGGGAGGTACGGCAGGATGTGGGGCGACTACCAGAAGTCCCTCTCGTGGAGGGTGTCGGGGGCGTCGTCGTGACCTTTAAGGAGTACGTCAGGCGCAGGTTCGCCCTGTCCGAGAACGGGTACCGCAACTTCGTGACGAGCACGGTTTCCGTCGTGGTGCACAACATCTGCCTGATGCTGCCGGTGACGGTGCTTTTCGTCCTGGTGTGCGACGTGATGGGCGGGAACGTCTACGACTACGGCCTGGAGATGTGGCAGTACCTCGCCATCTGCGCGGGGATACTCGCCGTGATCCACGTCACCTTCCGGTGGCAGTACGGCTGCACGTTCTTCAGGACGTACCGGGAGAGCTCCGAGGTCCGCATCGCCATGGCGGAGAAGATCCGCCGCCTCCCGCTGTCGTTCTTCGCCAAGAAGGATCCCACCGACCTGACCACCCGCCTGATGGGCGACGTGGCCGTGCAGGAGAGCGCCATGACCCACTGGTTCCCCGAGCTGGTGGGCGGGATGGTCTCCGTCGCGATAGTGTCCGTGATGATCCTGGTGTACTCGCCGCTGATGGGCGCGGCGGCCCTGTGGCCGGTTCCGGCGGCGTTCGCGATAATCCTGCTGTCCAAAGGGGTCCAGAGGAAGCACTCGGACATCAAGGCCGAGAGGATGCTGGAGGTCAACGAGGGTGTCCAGGAGTGCCTGGAGGCTATGCGCGACCTCAGGGGCAACAACGCGGTGGGGACCTACACTGGGGAGCTGTTCGGGAAGATGGACGGCGTCGAGGGCTGCGAGATCCGCTCCGAGCTGACCACCGCGGTGTTCGTCGTCTCCGCCCAGCTCATCCTGAAGTTCGGCATCGTGACGACGGCGATCGCCGGAGCCTGGCAGCTCACGACGGGCGGGATAGACGTGTTCACGTTCATCGCGTTCCTGATCCTGATCTCCAGGCTCTACGACCCGATGAGCATGAGCCTCCAGAACCTGGCGGCGATGATCTCCTCGGAGTACAACATGGCCCGCATGCAGGAGATCGAGAACCAGCCGGTGCAGACCGGTACGACGGAGTTCCGTCCCGACGGGTACGACGTGGTGTTCGACCACGTCAGGTTCTCGTACGAGGGCGGCGCCCGCGTGCTCGAGGACGTCTCGTTCACCGCCAGGCAGGGCGAGGTCACGGCGCTGGTCGGACCCTCTGGAGGGGGGAAGTCGACGGCGGCGAAGCTGGCGGCCAGGTTCTGGGACGCGGACGGCGGGAGGATAACCGTCGGGGGCGTGGACGTCTCCACCGTGGACCCGGAGACCCTGCTGTCCTGCTACTCCATCGTCTTCCAGGACGTGACGCTGTTCAACACCACGGTGAGGGACAACATCCGTATCGGGAGGCGCGGGGCCACCGACGAGGAGGTCCTCGCCGCCGCGCGCGCGGCCAACTGCGACGAGTTCGTGGACGCCCTCCCTGACGGGTACGACACCGTCATCGGCGAGAACGGCGCCATGCTCTCGGGGGGCGAGAGGCAGAGGATATCCATCGCCAGGGCCCTCCTGAAGAGCGCCCCGATCGTCCTGCTGGACGAGGCGACCGCGTCGCTCGACACCGAGTGCGAGTCGCAGGTACAGGCGGCCCTCTCCGAGCTCGTCAGGGACAAGACGGTCATCATCGTCGCCCACAGGATGCGCACCGTCGTCGGCGCCGACAGGATAGTCGTGCTCGCCGACGGCACCGTCGCCGAGCAGGGGCCCCCGAGGGAGCTCCTGGACGAGGACGGCAGGTTCGCCCGCATGGTCCGGATACAGCGTTCCTCGGACGACTGGTCCATCTGACCCAACGGCGGGGGAGACCCCGCCTTAACGCCTTTTCAATCCGGGCCCCGGCCCGGATAACTCAATATAGCGCGCCCGGGCATCCGCGACGGCATGGCAACCACGATCTCCGACGAGCTGGCGCAGCAGCTCACGGTCCTTCAGCGCAGGATGGTCGACGAGGGCAGGAAGGCCCTCGTCATATTCGAGGGGCGCAGCGGCCGCGTCATGGGCCGCGTGATCAACGAGTTCATGAACCTGCTGGAGCCGCGCGGCATCCTCTACTCCCACTTCATCCCGGAGCACGTGGGCTGCCCCCGCGACTTGCTCCGCTACATCTCCAGGGAGCCCGGGGACGGGATCATCGGCATCTACGACCGCTCCTGGTTCTCCCAGCTGGTGGCCAAGGCCAACAACGGCGAGGACATCACCGGCGTCACGGACACCGCCATGGCGCTGGAGCGCTACTTCACCAACAACGGCGTCATCCTCGTGAAGATCTTCCTGAACATGTCCGACGAGGCCATGGAGACCCTCGGGAAGGAGTTCGGCTCCAAGCACGCCAAGACGAACACGTTCCTGACCGACGACCACATCGACCCGAAGAAGTGGCAGGAGAAGCTCGTCATGCCCCTGCTCGCCAGGACCACCTCTGTGGAGGCCCCGTGGGACATCGTGGACGTGTCGAGGCTCGACGCCACCATGTCCACCGTGGTGCACACCTTCGTCTCCAGGGTGACACACGCCATCGAGTTCGGAATCCCGGTGACCCCGGCGCTCCCGTCCCCGTCGTTCCCCAACCCCAGGAGGGACGAGGACCTGACGCAGACGGCCAAGAGCTACAAGGGCGAGCTGGAGGCGCTGTCCAAGCAGGTCGCCGAGATGCAGATGCGCCTCGCAGCCTCCGGGAGGTCCCTGGTCCTCGTGTTCGAGGGGTGGGACGCCGCCGGCAAGGGCGGGAGCATCAAGAGGCTGGTCCGCGCCATGAACCCCCGCGGCTACTACGTGCGCCCCGTGGCCGCTCCGGTCAGCGACGAGAAGCTCCACACGTACCTCTGGAGGTTCACGTACAACCTGCCCAAGGAGGGCCACGTCACCGTGTACGACCGCTCCTGGTACGGGAGGATGATGGTGGAGCCCATCGAGGGCCTGTGCACCGAGTCCGAGTACGCCCACGCTGCCGAGGAGATCCGCGCCTTCGAGAAGCAGATCCACGACTCCGGCGGCATCGTCATCAAGTTCTGGATGGAGATCAGCGCGGAGGAGCAGCTGGCCCGCTTCCAGGCCAGGCAGGACAACCCCTACAAGGAGTGGAAGATCACCGACGAGGACTGGCGCAACCGCGAGAAGTGGGACGTCTACAACCGCTACGTGGACGCCATGATCGAGTCCACGAACACGCCGTACGCCCCGTGGGTCGTCGTCGAGTCCGAGGACAAGAAGTTCGGCAGGCTCAAGGTCCTCAGGA
>JAUNXZ010000146.1 GCA_030539515.1 Thermoplasmata archaeon | reverse complement strand
CCAATGCCGATTTGCTCAAGTCATTGCCTCCGTTACCAACACGGTGTTTGGAACGTGTCGAAGGAACGGGTCAGGACTATTTTAATGGCTACTACGCTATGATTAAATATCTGTGCTGTTTTTCTTTACTGCTTTTTGAATTCGGAAGTTTTAATCCGCCTAATAAATTTAGGGTAGGCTAAATCTTTCATAGCCAGCATGTTCGGGAAAACCGAATTTCGGTCTTATCTCAAAGGGTTAAACGACGCGAGAATCTGTAGGTTCCGAGTATTTACTTCGTAAGGTTACGAAGCATTTCAAGGGAGGGGGTCGGATATGATTGGTTTATATCCGATGGATGGATGGAAATCCGACGTCCGGAATGCTGGCTATCTCGGACGGCTGTCAAAACCACCCATCCAGCTATGTTTTAACACGAATCTCCAATCCTTGCTACCGACCCCCGAAACGCCCCGTAAACCGCCCCGAACCGGGTCCCGCTGACCCGCGATTCGCCTTTCGCGTAGCCTAAACCCCCTCGGCGAAAAGTTATATCCGCCACGGCCGTCGCGGAGGCCATGACGGTCAAGTCGGTCCGCGGCAGGAGGAGGTACACCGCCTTCGAGGTGCCCCAGGATGCCGGCAGGCACGACGCGGAGAAAGCCGTGTCTAACGTGCCCTCCGCCAAGGTCATCACATGCAGGGACGGCTTCGCGGTGATCCGCTCGCTCCCCAGCGAGCGCGGAATCCTCGAGGACGGGATGGCGGAAGGCCTCCCGGGCTCCCGCACCTTCGACTGCTCGGGGACGCTCCGCGCGCTCCGCACGAGGCACCCCCAGCTCAACGCGCCCAGGAAGCGCAGGAAGCGACGACGGGCATCACGAACGCGACTGCCCAAACGCTTTATACTGCCCCCATTATCAAGGCGCGTTAGAGATTAAGGAGCCGTTTTTATGCAACCCGGACAGATGGCTTATGACAGGGGGAGCACAGTGTTCTCTCCCGACGGAAGGCTTTTCCAAGTCGAATACGCCCGCGAGGCCGTGAAGAAGGGCTCCACGACCATCGGCGTGAAGTTCAAGGACGGAGTCATGCTCATTGTGGACAGGAGGGTCGCCAGCAAGCTCCTGGAGCCCAAGTCCACCGAGAAGATCCACGAGATCGACGACTACATCGGATGCGCGACGTCCGGTCTGGTCGCCGACGCCAGGATCCTCGTCGACGAGGCGAGGAAGCAGGCCCAGATCCACAGGGTCAACTTCGGCGAGAACATCGGCGTCGAGATGCTGGTCAAGAAGATCTGCGACCACGAGCAGAACTTCACGCAGTACGGCGGGGTGCGCCCCTTCGGGACCGCGCTGCTCGTCGCCGGGTCCGACGACCTCGGGGCCCACCTGTTCGAGACGGATCCCTCCGGAGCCCTCGTCGCCTACAAGGCCACGGGCATCGGGAGCGGCCGCCCCGCGGTCATGGAGATATTCGAGAAGGAGTTCAAGGACGACATGTCCTTCGAGGACGCCGCCAAGCTGGGCCTGAAGGGCCTGTCGGCGGCCGTCGAGGACAAGCTCAAGGCGGACTCCGTCGAGATCGGCGTCGCCGAGGTCGGGAAGAAGTTCAGGAGGCTCTCCGAGGAGGAGGTCTCCGGGCTCATCGGCAAGCTGTGAGCCGATACCATGGTCAACCTCGACGATGCGATAGTGGCCCGTCTGGAATCCCACGGCGAGACCTTCGAGATCCTGCTCGACCCCAAGGTGGTCGACCTCATCAAGCAGGGGAAGCAGTTCGACATCGTCGAGTACATGGCGGTGGAGGACGTCTTCAAGAACGCCTCCAAGGGCACCCGCCCGTCGGAGGAGAAGATGAGGGAGGCCTTCGGCACGCTCGACGCGGCCGAGGCGGCCCGCATCATCCTCCAGAAGGGCGAGGTCCAGATGACCGCCGAGCAGAGGAAGGAGATGCTGGAGGCCAAGAGGCAGCAGGTCGTCGCCTACATCGCGGCCAACGCCATCAACCCCCAGACGCACACCCCCCACCCCGCGGTCAGGATAGAGCTCGCCCTTGAAGAGGCGAAATTCCACGTCGACCCCTTCAAGCCCCTCGACAAGGAGATCGAGGAGGCCATGAAGCTGCTCCGCCCCCTGATACCCATCAGGTTCGAGAGGAGCCGCATCGCGATCAAGCTGAAGGGCACCGACTACGGGCGCTGCTACGACGACATAACGCACTACGGGATCGTGGACCACGAGGTCTGGACCCCCGAGGGCGACTGGATCGGCAGCATGGAGATCCCCGCCGGGACCATAACCGAGCTGACGGAGAAGCTGAGGCACAAAACCAAGGGAACAGCCTCCGTCAAGCTCATGAACGAATGATATTAGCAGAGTGATACGAATGGAGAGAAGAAACGCCAGGCAGACGCGCGAGATCGTCGTCCCGGGCGACGTGCTCGACGGCACCGGGATGAAACCGGGCGACTACGCGTACGTCCTCGACGGCAAGGTCCGCGCCAGCGTCATGGGCGTCCGCAACGTGTTCCAGAACACTGTGGGCGTCATTCCCCTGAGGGGCTGCTACATGCCCACATCCGGGGACACGGTCATCGGTGTCATCGTGGACATCGGACCCTCCAACTGGCTCGTCGACATCGGAGCGCCCTACCCGGCGCCCCTGCACGTCAACGAGGTCCCGTGGAAGGTCGAGTTCGGCGACACCTCGCGCTACCTCGGCATGGGCAACGTGGTCCTTCTGAAGGTCCTGTCCGTGGACGAGAGCAAGAAGATACAGGTGACGATGAAGGACTCCGGCCTCAGGAGGCTGGAGGGAGGGAGGCTCGTGAAGGTCTCCCACTCCAAGGTGTCGAGGATCATCGGCAAGAGCGGTTCGATGATCTCGATGCTCAAGAACATGACCGACTGCCGCATCACCGTGGGGCAGAACGGCATGGTCTGGATCGACGGCGACGAGGAGAACGCGGATGTCGCGGCCCAGGCCGTCATGATGATCGAGGAGAAGGCCCAGTGCGGCAACCTGACCGACAGGGTCAAAGAGTTTATCGAGAGCAAGCTCCCCCAGAGCGATGTCGATGATGACGAGGGGGAGGAGTGACCATGAGCGGACACACTGATATGGTATTGGTCGA
>JAUNXZ010000145.1 GCA_030539515.1 Thermoplasmata archaeon | reverse complement strand
CCACGAGGGACCAGCGGCCCGGGAACGAGCGGTTCCCGGCGGGCCTCTTGAGCATGAGAACCTTGCCCTCGGAGATTATGGCGGAGGACACGACCGAGCGCATCGTCACGCCCTCGATCTCCACGGTGCCGTTGTCGGCGTCCACTGTGACGGTGTCCCCGTCCTCGAACATCGAGATCGACGGGACCGAATCGACCATGGGGATCGACGAGATGACCGCGCCTGTGGCCACGATGGTCTCCGCGGACTCGTTGATGACCGCCGCGGGGGCCTTCCCGTGGACCATCAGGTCGTACATGACGAAGGATCCGACTGTGGATCCCTTCCCGCGGGGGAACACGAGGATCCTGCCCTCGACGTTCCCTCCGTTTCCCACGCGGAGCTCTCCGGTGGCGCCGTCGACGCCTCCCAGGAAGCTCAGGGCCTCGTCGAGCCTCAGGACCTTCCCCGTGGCCTTGCCGGGGGATATCGTGCGTCCCTCGATTATCACATGACCACCTCCAGAAGCGCGGAGACGTCGCGGACCATGGCCTTCTGCGAGCAGAGCGTCGGCAGGTAGTTGCCCGCCTTCGCCGAGTTCGTCCCGGTGCGCTGGAAGGCGCCCTCGATCGGCGCCACAACCATGCAGGTGTCCGCCAGGACGGGCCCGAACTCCTCCATGACCTTCACGTCCTCGGGGCACTTCGCCCTGACCTCCGCGGAGGTGCAGAACCAGATCTCGACGTCCTTGTTGACCTTCCTCTTGCCCTTGAGGAACGCGGCTATCTGGTGCATCTCCTTCTCGGTGAGGTGCGGGCAGCCGAGCGCTATGAGCTGCACGTCGTCCACGGTGTTCAGCTTGGAGTACGCGGCCTCCAGCTCCGGCTTCCCGATGTGGATGACCTCCAGGTCGGAGACGTCGAAGCTCCCGGCCTCTGGAGTCGCTCCTTCAGCGTGCCAGAGCGCGACGGAACCCGCGGCGGCCATGGCCGCGCTCAGCGTCTTGGCCTCCTCGGTCTCCGGGGAGATCCCCCTGAAGTACGGGATGCCGGTGCCGATGGCCATGCCGACAGCCTGGCCCAGCATCGAGTAGGAGAACACGGAGCCGTCGATGTCCGCGTCGATGACCACTGTCGGTTTCCTCTTCTCGTCGAGGTGGAGGCCGTAGTTCGCGGTCTTCCCGAGGATGGCCGCGGCCAGCGCGCCGGGCCCGCCCTCGCGGTTGGTCCTGGCGCCTATGAACGAGTTGACGAACGACAGCGCGGACGACTCCGCCCACGCGACGTGGTCCCCGAGGGACGGCACGTTCGCTCCGGTGTACGGGGTGCACGAGCACGTCTTCTGGACGCCCATCTCCCCGTAGAGGTCGATAATCCTGAGCTGCTTCTCGGCGAACTCGGGGGTGATGTGCATCTCCCTCCACCTGTCCCTGTCCATGCCGACGGGGTTGAGCGTGGAGGGCACGGAGACCTTCGCGCCCCCGGCGGCCATGTCCTCGAGGTACTTCAGGCCGCCGTCTCCGATCGTCTTGTATGATGCGCCGGAGAGATGCGCCGACGTTATGTCGATCAGGTCCTCCGCGCCGTATATCTTGCCGAGAGCGGTCACGAGCTCCATGGCCTTCTGCCTGCTCTCTCCCTCCTCTCCGTCGAGGATCGCCTGCTCCTCCCTGGTAAGGTCCATGCTCCCCCATGGACGTTCCCGTAATAGACTTTGGCGGGCACATCGCTTAAATCGGGGAGCCGATGGGGGTGACATGGGCATGGAATCCCTAGTTCCGCTCATCGCGGTGGCCGCAGGAGGCGCCCTGGGCGCGCTGAGCAGGTTCGCGGTCTACAGGACGGTGGAGACGGGGTTCCCCTGGGCCACGTTCATCGTGAACATCGTGGGGTGCTGCCTCGCGTCCTTCCTGATGTTCAAATACGGCATCTACTCCGACGGGGCCATGAAGACGTTCGTGTTCACCGGCTTCTTCGGGGCGTTCACGACGATGTCCACATTCTCCATAGACACCGTGAACCTGCTGGTGGACGAGGCGTACGGCAAGGCGGGCGCCAACATACTGATGAACTCGGTGCTCTGCGTCGGCGGAGCGGCCGCCGGCAGATGGCTGGCGCTCCTCTGAGGATCACTCCGGACGGGAGTTGGCGTAGGCGCGGTACTCCTCGCCCCACACCATCATGGTGTCGAGCATGGGCTGCAGGCTCCTGCCCAAGTCAGTCAGGTCGTACTCCACCCTCGGCGGGATCTCGTTGTACGCCCTGCGGGTCAGGAGCCCCTGGGTCTCCATGTCCTTGAGGGTGGAGGCCAGGACCTTGCGGGAGACCCCTTGGAGGGAGCTCTCCAGCTCGCCGAACCTCTTCGTTCCGGGCATCAGGTCCCTCAGGATCAGGACCTTCCACTTGCTCCCGATGACCGAGAGCGTGACTTCGACGGGGCACGGCGGCAGCTTCGTCTCCATAATATCAGAGGGGGAGATGGGCTCCCCCTCATTTGAGTTTACTGGGGGAAGAACATCCCCGCGGTCATGTCGAGGTAGTTGGCTCCGGAGTACCCGGGGCAGGCCTCGGCGACCCTTGCCCTGAAGTCCTCCGCGGAGGGGGATGCCGCGGCGGTCTCCTTCAGCATGCCGAGGTACGCGATCTTGGTCTCGACGTCCTGCCTGGTCTCGGGCCCGTAGTGGGACGAGAGGAACAGCTCGAACCCCCTGTCCAGATACCCGCGGAGGTTTGCGATGATGGCGTCGGCGTGGCCGGGGCCCGCGACGATGGAGTGGCAGTCGTGGCCGAGCATGTGCATGTAGACCGCGTTCGCCTCCGGGATCTCGACCTCGTAGGCCTCGTCGTTGGGGACGATTACCAGCTTTATTCCGGCGATCTCCGTCTCCCCGGCGCCGATGATCTCGTCCGCCTGGGGGATGCTCTGGTCGAAGGCCTCCCCGAAGGCCCCCGCGAAGCTGTCGACCAGGCCCTTGCCCCCGCCGACGGTGTTGTACGTGTGGGAGCTGGAGGTCATGATGCTCCTGACACCGGGCAGGAAGGAGGATCCCGCCGCGTGGTAGGACACGAGCTTGGCCTCGACCGTGATGCCGGTCTCCTGGAGCCAGGAGGTCACGGCCTCGATGGAGTCTTTGAAGCAGGGCAGCTCG
>JAUNXZ010000027.1 GCA_030539515.1 Thermoplasmata archaeon | reverse complement strand
CCACCGGGGCCGACGTCCTGGTCTCCTGCTGCCCGTTCTGCGCCCTCAACCTCACCCAGGGCGCCAAGAAGTGCGGGTCCAGCATCAAGGTCCTGGATCTCTCCCAGGTCCTGCTCGAGGTCACCGCTCCCAAGAAAGAGGAGCCCAAGCCCGCCGCCGAGTGAACGAACGATCCAAGCCGGGGCGCCGCGACGCCCCGGCACCTTTCCGTTTTCTGACATGCCCTTCCCCCGCCTGTGCCCCGAGCTGGTCTCGGTGCTCGCGAAGCGGGGGATAACCGAACCGACCCCTCCCCAGGCGGACGTCATCCCGCGCATCCTCGACGGGGGCAACCTTCTGCTCGTCGCCCCCACCGGGATCGGGAAGACCGAGGCGGCCATGCTGCCGATCCTCGACACGATCAAGGCCACCAAGGGGAGGAAGACGGGGTTCCGCTGCATCTACGTCACGCCGCTCCGCGCCCTGAACAGGGACATGCTCCGCAGGATGGCGGAGTACGGGGAGGCCCTCGGGATAACCGTCGGAGTGAGGCACGGGGACACGTCGCAGGCCGAGAGGAACGACCAGTCCAGGAATCCCCCGGAGATCCTCATCACGACGCCGGAGACCCTGCAGGTCCTTTTCACTGGCAAGAGGCTCATCCAGCACCTCAAGGCGGTCGAGTGGGTCGTCATCGACGAGATCCACGAGCTCTCCAACACCGAGCGCGGCGCCCAGCTGAGCGTCGCCCTGGAGAGGCTGACGCTCGTGGCCGGCGAGTACCAGAGGATAGGGCTGTCCGCCACCGTGGGCGACCCGCAGGCCGTCGCGAACTTCCTGGTGGGCCCCAGGAGGAAGGTGGAGATACGCAAGCACGACACCTTCCGCGACTTCGACATCCGCGTCGAGAGCCCCCCGCCCATGGACGACGCCAAGCTGGTGGACAAGCTCCAGGGCGACCCGGACATCATCGGCGTCATGGCCCGCGCAAGGGAGATCGTCGACTCCGGGAGGTCCACGCTGTTCTTCGTCAACACCAGGGAGACCGCCGAGTGGCTGGCCGCCCGCTACCGCCTCTGGGACGAGACGTTCCCCGTCGAGGTCCACCACGGGTCCCTCTCGAAGGAGACCAGGATGGAGATGGAGGACCGCTTCAAGGGCGGCGACCTGAAGGCGCTGATATGCACCTCGTCCCTCGAGCTCGGGATAGACGTGGGAACGACGGACATGGTCATCCAGTACAACTCGCCCAGGCAGGTCTCCCGCATGATCCAGAGGGCCGGCAGGGCCGGCCACAGGGTCGGGGGGAAGATCCGCGCCAGGGTGCTCGCGACCGCCCCCGACGAGGTCGCCGAGGCGATGGTCATCGCCCGCAGGTGCGACTCCAAGGAGCTGGAGTTCTGGGAGGGGAGACCGCTCCCGATGTCGGTGGTCGCCAACCAGCTGATCGCCATGACCATGTCCGGGCAGATGGACAGGGAAACAGCGTTCAGGGTGTTCTCCGGCGCCTGGCCCTTCAGGGACATCGCCAGGCAGGACATCGAGGGCGTGCTGGAGCAGCTCCAGTCCATCAGGATGGTCTTCGTCGAAGACGACGAGAGCTTCCGCCGCAGCCGCAAGGGCATGGCCTACTTCTACGACAACATCTCCATGATCCCCGACGAGCGCAGCTACCTGATCCGCGACATCGGGACCCGCGCGATAATCGGAACGCTGGACGAGAGCTTCGTTGCGAGTTTTGCAGAGGAGTACGCCATGTTCATCGCCAAGGGCAGGACCTGGCGCATCGTCGAGATGCGCGAGGACGAGCTCCTGGTGGAGGAGGCCCGCGAGGTCGGGTCCGTCCCCAACTGGGTGGGCTCGGACATCCCCGTCCCCTACGAGGTGGCGATGGAGGTCGGGAGGATGAGGCGCCTCAGGAACTTCTCCGACTACCCCGGCGACGACGGGTGCGTCGCCATCGTCTCCAAGTACCTGGCGGACCAGGACGAGCGCTTCGAGATGCCCACGGACCGCAAGGTCGTGGTGGAGACGGGGGACCGCCTCGCCATAGTCAACTGCTGCTTCGGCAGCCGCGTGAACGAGACCCTCGGGAAGATCTACGCCGCGCTGCTCACCGCCCGCCTGGGCGAGAGCGTCGGGATGACCGCGGACCCGTACAGAGTCATACTCGAGCTCCCCCGCAACATGCGGAAGGACGACATCGTCCAGACGGTGAAATCCGTGAAGCCGGGGACGATCGAGGCCCTGTCGAGGATGACCATCGTGAACTCGTCCTTCCTCAGGTGGAGGTTCGTGTTCGTCGCCAAGAAGTTCGGCATCATCGAGAAGAACGCCGACCACCGCTTCATGAA
Organism: Thermoplasmata archaeon; assembly: GCA_030539515.1. Taxonomy (GTDB): domain Archaea; phylum Thermoplasmatota; class Thermoplasmata; order Methanomassiliicoccales; family Methanomethylophilaceae; genus Methanoprimaticola. Next base: position 14,987 of record JAUNXZ010000027.1, on the reverse strand, counting down.
CTTCTCCAGGCTGTTCGACCTGCACCGGGACACCCCCGCCTACAGGGAGGCCGTCAACAAGGTCCTCTGGGAGGACCTGGACATCCCCAACACCGAGAGGGTCGTCTCCATGATGGCCTCCGGGGAGATCGAGGTCGTCCAGGGCGGGATATCCGCCATCGGCCTCGAGGGCATAACGCGCTCGAAGGAGCTGATGCAGCCGGTCCGCGCGGACCACTCGATCCTCATGGCTCTGAAGAAGAGGCTGGAGGACGAGATCCTGTTCGCGTCATGCCTGAACTGCGGATCCCAGTGGAGGTTCAGGGTGGGCGACGCCCCGAAGAGGTTCGTATGCCCCCACTGCGGCGGGAACATGGTCGCGGTGCTGAAGGGGTACGAGAGGGAGAACATCGGCCTCGTGAAGCGCAGGGAGCTGTCCGAGCAGGAGAGGAAGGACAGGCAGAGGCTGTCCAGGAACGCGAACCTCGTCAACGAGCACGGGAGGCGCGCGGTGATCTGCCTCGCCGGAAGGGGCATCGGCCCTGACGCGGCGTCCCGCATCCTGAGGAGCTTCTACGACGACGAGGACGAGTTCTACCGCGACATCATGAACGCGGAGATCCTCTACGCCAAGAACAAGCGGTTCTGGGACTGAGTCAGATGTAGCCGCCCTTGGCGGTGAACTCGGGCTTCTTCTCCTCGACCTCCGGCTTCTTCAGCGAGAGGGAGGACTTCCCGTAGAACCCCTGGCAGATCACGTAGACCTCGGAGGACGTGTCCCTGGACGCGTCGGGCGAGTGGACCTTGACGGACTGGAAGCGGGGCTTGAGCTCGGCGATGAGCGAGTCGAACATGTCGCCCATGAACACCTTCATGACCAGCTTGCCCTCCTTCTTCAGGATGCGGTCGCAGACGTTGACCGCGTACATGCAGAGGTTGATGGAGCGGGCGTGGTCCATGGAGTACTGCCCGGCGATGTTCGGGGCCATGTCCGAGAGGACCACGTCGGCCTTGCCGCCGAACCTGTCCATGAGCTCGATCATGGTGGAGTCCTCGGTGATGTCCCCGATGAACGTCTCCACCCCCTCTATGGGACGGATGTAGCGGAGGTCCACGCCGATGACCTTCCCGTTGGGCCAGGTGCGCTCCTGGGCGACCTGGAGCCACCCTCCGGGGCAGGCGCCCAGGTCGACGACGGCGTCGCCGGCCTTGAAGATCCCGAACCTGTTGTCGATCTGGATGAGCTTGAAGGATGCCCTGGAGCGGTAGTTCAGCTTCTTGGCGAGCTTGTAGTAGTGCTCGTTCCTCCTCTCGGCGACCCAGCGGTCGTGCAGATCGGCCATGCTCCGCAGTTAACCTTGCTGTTATTTATCCGTGTCGCAGACGGAACAGGAATGCAGGACAGGAAGGCGAGCGGGCACTTATCGAAACACGATTGCATCATACCAAACATTGAAATAACAACGATGCGATGCGTTTATGTCGGTTGGTTTGAGACAGAAAATATCGTAAAATGATACTTAGTGGTGGAAACATGCTTCGTACTACGCAAATGATCCTGGATGACCTGAAGGATTACGGCAACCCCCGGTGCAAGCTGCAGAGGCTCGTGCGCGACGGGGCGTACACCCAGGTGATCAGGGGATTGTACGAGACGAATCCAAGGACTCCGGGATACCTACTAGCCGGATCCATCCGCGGCCCGTCCTACCTGTCGTTCGAGTACGCCCTGTACCGCCACGACCTCATCCCCGAGTACATACGCCTGTACACCTCCGCAACCTTCGGCACCGGGAAGGTGAAGAGATACGAGACCCCGTTCGGCCGCTACCGTTACCGCGACACCCCCTCCGAGACGTTCTACATGGGAGTGGAGACCATCGAAGAGGACGGCTACGAGTACAGGATCGCATCCAAGGAGAAGGCCGTGTGCGACGAACTCTACATCATGGCCCCGATCAGGAGCAGGAAAGGTCTGGAGGGATTCCTGTACGACGACATGCGCATCGAGGAGGAGGACATACTGTCCCTGGACAGGGAGCTGATCCGCAAGCTCAGCAGAGGATACCACTGCACCAGCGTGAACACCCTGCGCGACTACCTCGACGAGGAGGCCTGCAGATGAACGAGACCATGGAAGCACTGGTGAAGAGACTGGACCCCGACTCGGTGCATGAAAGGAAGATCGTCGTGAGACAGGCTGTCCAGGAGGTCGCACTCAATGGACTGTCCGAGACCGATTTCTTCGACAGGGCGGCGTTCTGCGGAGGCACCGCCCTGCGCATATTCCACGGCCTGGACCGCTTCTCCGAGGACCTGGACTTCTCCCTCCAGAGCACGGATTGGGAATTCAGTTTCGACGAATACCTGCCAGCGATCTGCGGTAAGGCGCAATCATTCGGGTTCGAACTCGAGGCGAAATCCAAGGTAAAGTCCGAAGGCAACAACATAAAATCCGCCATGATCAAAGGGAACACCCGGGAGCTGCTCGGCCTGTGCTACCCGGACGACGGATCTGCTTCGCATGTGGCAAAGGATGATTCGGCCAGGATCAAGATCGAAGCGGATGTCAATCCCCCTGCGCTCGCATCCTATGAGGTTCTCCGTTCCAGCCCGCCGCTCGACTACACAGCCCGGCTGCACGACATGCCGTCGCTGTTCGCAGGCAAGATCGATGCCGTCCTGTGCAGACCGTGGAAGAATCTGACCAAGGGACGCGACCTGTCGATTTCAGGTTCTACATCGAGAAGGGCATACCGGTCAACATGGAGTACCTGGAGTCCAGAATCGTGTCTAAAGGCCACGCTGATCCTGGGGATTGCTTTGACAGAGACCGTCTGCTGGATATGCTTCGCAGGAGGTTCATGGAGCTCGACTATCCCTCCGCGATGGAGGATGCCGGGACTTTCGCTGCCGATTGGGCCTCTTGTAAGGGCTGGTGCCCGGAGATGTTCATCTCCCTGTCCGAGAGGCTGGCGGTCTGCCGACGTCGGCCCCGACCCCGTCCACCCGCGTGAACGGACGCCCGTCGAACCCGTCGTCCCGGGCGAACGAACGCCGGGACGGGCTGGCAAAGCATGATATCGGACACCCGGATGCCCCTGCGATGTGGAGCATAGGGGACCTCCGTCTGGAGGACAGGGTCGTTCTGGGGCCGATGTCGGGCTACACGACCCGCGCCTACAGGCGGTTCATGGAGCGCTTCGGCGTGGCGACGTCCGTCACCGAGATGGTCTCCGCCCAGGGCCTCATGCACAACCCGTGGGAGTCCGAGAGGTTCGTCCTCGCGTCCGACTCGCCCACCGGGATCCAGATATTCGGAGGGGACCCGGAGGTGCTGGCCTCCGCCGCCGTCCGCGCGATCGACATGGAGCCCTCCGCCGGGTACATCGACATCAACATGGGCTGCCCCGTGAGGAAGGTGGTCAGCAGGGGTGCCGGCTCCGCCATGCTCTCCGACCCCGCCCTCTGCGGGCGCGCCGTCCGCGCAGTGAAGGATGCCACCGGAATGCCCGTGACCGCGAAGATCCGTCTCGGCGAGACGAAGGCGGGAATGAACTTCCGCGAGGTGCTGGACGAGCTCGTACGCGCGGGAGCGGACGCGGTCACCGTCCATGCGAGGACCGCGTCCCAGCGCTACGCCGGGTCCGCCGACCATACCATCCTGAGGGACCTCCAGTCCGAGATCCCGGTCCCGCTGATCGTCTCCGGCGACATCTACACCGCCGAGGACGCGAAGGCCGCCCTCGACATCTCCGGAGCGGCGGGCGTCATGGTCGCCCGCGGCGGCGTGGGCAACCCGTTCCTCGTGACGCAGATCAACCGCCTCCTCAGGACCGGGGACCTGCTCCCGAACCCCACCGTCGGCCAGCAGGCCGAGTGGTGCCTGGAGCTCATGGACGCCGTGATAGAGGAGAGCGGGGAGCGCATCGCCCTCGGCAGGATGAGGAGCCTCGCGCCCAAGTTCCTCTCGGGTTGCAGGTACAGCCGCGACTACAGGCGCGCCCTCACCGACGGGGACACCGACCTGGATTCCATGAGGTCCCTGATAGAGCGGGTGCGCAACGAGATGGGCGACGCGGTGGTCCGTCCGAGGAACGGATGCGCCCCGGACCAATCCGATTAATATCCGCGCACGATGCTCACGGTCCATGGACCTGTTCGAGTACACGCGCAAGGGCATCCTGGAGAGGGAGGCGCCCCTCGCCAGCAGGATGAGGCCGCGGACGCTCGACGAGGTCGTGGGCCAGGAGCACATCATCGGCCCGGACAGGCTGCTCTCGAGGGCCATCCGCGCCGACAGGATCGGCTCGCTCATCTTCTACGGCCCTCCCGGCACCGGGAAGACGACGCTCGCGCAGGTCATAGCGAACACCACGCACGCCCGCTTCGTCCAGATCAACGCGACCACCGCAGGCAAGAAGGACATGGAGGAGGCCGTCCAGAAGGCGAAGGACGCCCTGGGCATGGAGGAGCGCAGGACCATCCTGTTCGTGGACGAGATCCACCGCTTCAACAAGGCCCAGCAGGACTTCCTGCTCCCGTTCGTGGAGGACGGGACGCTGACGCTGATAGGCGCCACGACGGAGAACCCCTACTTCGAGGTTAACCGGGCGCTCGTCTCCCGCTCCCGCATCTTCGAGCTCAAGCCCTTGGGCGCGGCGGACCTGGAGGTCCTGCTCCGCAGGGCGCTGGAGGACAAAGAAAGAGGGCTGGGCAACCTCAACGTGGACGCGGACGACGACGCGATAGCGTTCCTCGCGGACATCTCCAACGGCGACGCCCGCGCGGCTCTGAACGCACTGGAGCTCGGGGCCCTCACGACGAACCCGGGGGAGGACGGCAGGGTGAGGATCACCCTCGACGTCGCGTCCGAGTGCATCCAGAGGCGCGTCCTCAACTACGACCGCGAGGGGGACAACCACTACGACACCATCTCCGCGTTCATCAAGAGCATGCGCGGGTCGGACCCCGACGCCGCGGTGTACTACCTGGCGAGGATGCTCTACGCCGGGGAGGACGTGAAGTTCATCGCCCGCAGGATAATGATCTGCGCCGCCGAGGACGTCGGCAACGCGGACCCGCAGGCCCTTATACTCGCGGTCGCCGCCTCCCAGGCGGTGGAGCGCATCGGGATGCCGGAGTCGCAAATCATCCTCTCCCAGGCCGCTGCGTACGTGGCATGCGCCCCGAAGAGCAACTCCGCATGCAACGCGATCTTCGCGGCCATGGACTCGGTGAGGAACGAGCCCACCGGCGGGATACCCCCGTACCTGAAGGACGCCCACTACAGCGGCGCCAAGGACCTGGGGCGCGGGCTGACCTACAGGTACCCGCACGACTTCGAGAACCACTACGTGGACCAGCAGTACCTGCCGGACGAGCTCCGCGGCAGGCGCTTCTACGAGATGTCGGACAACGGCTACGAGAAGGGCATGAGGCTCTGGCTCGAGAGGATCGGGAAGTATCCCAAGAAGTGAGTCCGATGGGAGAGGAGGAGGCGACGAGGGACCTGAAGGTCATGCTCGGCGACCCGAGGACGGCGCTGCGCGCCATGTCCGGGCCGCTGATCATCTCGTTCCTCGTGGTGCAGATCAACAGCTTCGCGGACACCTCCTGGTGCTCGCTCCTCGGACTCGACCCGAGCTCGGCGGTGTCGACCATATCCCCGGTCTACTGGATAGTCTCCGGGATCGGCACCGGCATCGGGGTGGGCGCCGCGACGTCCATCGCGAGGCGCCTCGGTCGCAGGGACAAGGCGACGGCGGACGCGCTGGTTGTCCAGACGATGGCGGTCAGCGTCATCATATCGCTGGCGGTCACCCCCGTGCTGTACCTCCTGCTGGACCCGTCCATCTCCATGATGGGCGCGGACGACGTCCGCGGCCTGTGCAGGGCGTACATCGACCCCATCGTCATCTGCACCCTGCCCATGGTGCTGAACGGCGTGGTGTCCGGGATCCTGAGGGCGGAGGGCGCCGCCAAGCGCAGCACCGTGATGCTCCTGGTGTCCGCGGTGCTGAACATCGTGCTGGACCCCATCCTCATGTTCTGGCTGGACATGGGGCTCGCCGGGGCCGGGTGGGCGACTTCCATAGCGACGATAGCGTCCACCGCCGTCGGCCTCTGGTGGTACGCCCGCGGCTCCATGTACCTCAGCATGTCCTTCCGCGGCTTCCGCGTGAGGCTCGACCTGATGAAGGAGGTGCTGTTCGTCGGGGTCCCCCGCGCCACGGAGTCATTCCTGATCAGCTTCATGTCGATGGTCCAGAGGATCTTCGTCATCGCCTGCGGCGGGACGGTCGGCGCCGCGCTGTACAACATACCCTGGAGGTTCGTGTCCCTCGCCGAGGTGGTCTCCCAGGCCGTCGGCGCCGCGCTGATACCCATCGCGTCCGCCGCCCTGGGCCAGGGGAACATAGAGAAGGCCAGGGAGGCCAACCGGTACTCGATCAGGATCACCATGATCCTCATGGTCGCGATAGCCGCGGTCCTGTTCGTGTTCGCCGACTACGCGATAATCCCGTTCACGCTGTCCGAGTCCATGGCGGAGCTGCGCCCCCAGTTCGCCCACGTGCTGAGGATCTACGCCGTGCTGATCCCGTTCTTCGGCCTGGTGGACATCGGGTCCTCCATCCTCCAGTCGCTCCGCCTGGCGCAGATGTCCATGGTGTGCTCGTTCATCAGGAACCTCATAATCATCGCGTTCCTGTTCTTCGCGTGCAGGGTGTCCATGGACGCCATATTCTACAGCCTGCTGGTCGCCGAGATAATCGGAGGCGCCATGATGGTCTGGCTCGCGAAGCGCGAGTTCGACCGCCACGCCGCGTCCGAGGGCTTCGCCGACGGGGGGACAACACCCTAATATCCCACCTCGCCGATGCTGTCGCGGTTATTAGGATGAGCGGGTGGACTTACGCCGATTCCGGAGTGAACATCGACCAGAAGTCGGAGGCCATCAAGGCCCTCGTGGACGAGGTCAGCTACAAGCGCCAGGGTCTCGGGCAGGCCGTCCGCATCCCCGGGCTCTTCGCGAGCCTCGTGGACTTCGGGGACAGGTACATCACGCTCGCCACCGACGGCGTGGGGTCCAAGCTGCTCATCGCCGAGGAGCTCAACAAGTGGGACACCGTGGGGATCGACTGCATCGCCATGAACGTGAACGACACGATCTGCGTGAACGCCCAGCCCACCTCCTTCGTCGACTACATCGCGATAGACAAGCCCAACCCCGCCATCACCGAGGAGATCGGGAAGGGCCTCCAGAAGGGCGCCGAGCTCTCCGACATGGAGATCGTCGGAGGGGAGATCGCGGTGCTTCCGGAGATTGTCAACGGAGTCGACCTGTCCGGTACGTGCATGGGGTACGTCGAGAAGGACAAAGTGATCACGGGAGAGACCTGCGCCGAGGGCGACCTCATCGTGGGACTGAAATCGTCGGGAATCCACTCGAACGGCCTGACTCTCGCCAGGAAGGTGCTCGAAGCCAACAACATCTCCATGCGCGACTCCGTCAAGGGAGTCTCCGGCACCGTCGGCGAGGAGCTGCTCACGCCCACCGAGATCTACGTCAGGCAGGTCATGTCCATCACCGCCGCGCACGAGGTGCACGGCCTCGTGGACATCACCGGCGGGGGCCTCAGGAACATCCTCAGGATGAGGAAGGGCCTGCAGTACGTCATCGACGACCCGTTCACGCCCGCTCCGATATTCACCGCGCTGCAGGAGATCGGGGAGATCGAGACCCGCGAGATCTACCAGACGCTCAACATGAGCCTGGGATTCGCCATAATCGCGCCGGCGGACGACGCCGAGGCCATCGCCAGGGAGAACCCCAACGCGAAGGTCGTCGGAAGGGTCCAGAAGGGCGCGGGAGTGCTCCTCGAGCCCGACGACGTCCTGTACGACCATTACTGAGACAGACGCGCGTAGAGGGCGCCGCAGACGGCCCCCAGGGCCGTGCAGGTCTCCAGCGAGAAGCCGCCGGGGGTGATGTCCAGGTCGTGCTTCGGGATCGACATCACGTTCTTCGGGACGCCGTGCGGCCCGATGCCGAACAGCAGCGTCACGCTCTGCCCGCGCTCCACCGTGGCGACGAGCTCGTCCAGGGACATCTGCTTCTTGGGGTCCGGCTTGCTCGTTGTGAGGATCACCTCGCCGAGCTGGGGCGGGAAGCCCTTCCCGGGGTACGGGAAGCACTGGAAGCGGCCGGTCTCGGCCATCTCCATGAAGTTGCGGCCGTGGCCGCCGATGCTCGTGGTCCCGGCGACCCACTCCGCTATCTCCTTGGGGGTGCGGGCGTCCTCCGGGATCGGGAAGCCGAACAGTGCCAGGCCCATGTCGTACGCCCTGGCGAGGTCCCCCGCGCGGGCTATGACGCGCCTGTGGGGCTCCCTGAAGTTCTGGTCGTACGAGTTGTAGAGTCCTATCGTGATCCGTCCGCGTCCCATCGGCTGCGCCTCCTGCGTCCCACTATCGCGTAGCGGTCCCCGTCCATGAACACCTCGAGGTCGGGGTTCTCCTCCTGGAGCCTCGCGATCTCGAGCATCACCTGCGACAGGGTCATGTCGCAGGTGCGGATGTCGATGAAGACGCGGTCGGGCTCCATAGGGGAAACCTCCGATGAAGGAATGGAAGAAAGTCATGGTGCCGTGAGCCGGGCTCGAACCAGCGACTTCAAGATCTTCAGTCTTGCACTCTCCCAACTGAGTTACCACGGCGTGAATCGCCCCTATAGGGACTCGGTTTATAAGGTTTTGGAGAGGCCGGATACGGGACCCGGCCCCTCTGGGTTCACTCGTCGCCCTCGGTCTCGATGTTCAGGGGCACGTCCGGGTCGGCCTGCGGGGCCGGCTCGGCGGGGGCCTCGTACTCGATCTCCGCCTCCTGCTCCTCGGTCATCACGGGCTCGACGGCCACGACCTTGTCGCCGTCGCGCATGTCCATGATGCGGACGCCCTTGGCGTTGCGCCCGGTCTCGCGGATCTCGTCCGTGTCCATGCGGATGATCTTGCCGGACGCGGATGTGAGCATCAGCTGGTCGCCGGGGTTCACCTTGCGGACGCAGACGACCTTGCCGTTCCTCTCGTCGGTCTTGATCGTGATGACGCCCTTCCCGCCGCGGCGGGTCTTGCGGTAGTCGTCCACGTCGGAGATCTTCCCGTAGCCGTTCTCCGACACCGTGAGGAGCCTGTCCCCGGGCTTGACGACGGCCATGGACACCACGCGGTCGCCGGGGTTCAGGGTCATGCCCTTGACGCCGACGGTGTCCCTTCCCATCGAACGCGCGTCGGACTCGTCGAACCTGACCGCGAGGCCGTCCGCGGACGCGATGATCACCTGGTCGGCGCCGTCCGTTATGTCGGTCTCGATGAGCTCGTCGCCGTCCTCCAGCTTGATGGCCTTGATGCCGCGGGCGCGCACGTTGCCGTAGGCGGAGAGCGCGGTCTTCTTGATCAGGCCGTTGCGGGTGCAGAACACCAGGTACCTGTCCTCGGGGAAGTCGGAGGCGCAGATGGTGTTGACGACCTTCTCGCCCTCCTCCAGGTCCGCCAGGAGGTTCACGATGGGCTTGCCCTTGGACTGGCGGCTGCCCTCCGGGATCCTGTATCCCTTGAGCCAGTGGAGCCTTCCGCGGTTGGTGATGAACATCACGTAGTCGTGCGACGACGTCACGAACATCGACGCCACGTGGTCCTCCTCCTTGGTCTGCATCGCGGTGAGGCCGACGCCTCCGCGGGACTGCTGCCTGTAGGTGCTCAGCGGGATCCTCTTGATGTAGTTGTCAGCCGAGATGGTGATGACCACCTGCTCGCGGGGGATCAGGTCCTCCTCGTCGGTGTCTATGGCATTGGGATCGATCGTGGTCCTGCGGTCGTCGCCGTAGGTCTCGGACATCTCCGCGGTCTCCTGCTTGATGATCTCCAGGACCCTGGAGTCCTTGGCCAGGATGTCCTTCAGGTCGTCCATCTGGATCCTCAGCCGGTCGTACTCCTCCTTGATGGAGTTCAGCTCCAGGCCCGTGAGCTTCTGGAGGCGCATGTCCAGGATGGCCTTGGCCTGCTCCTCGTCGATCTCGAGGAGCTGCTGCAGGCCCGCGTTCGCCGTCGCCGCGTCGGGGGACGCGCGGATCAGCTCGATGACCTCGTCCAGCTTGTTGATGGCCCTCATCAGGCCCTCGAGTATGTGGAAGCGCTTCTCCGCCTGGGCCAGCTCGTACCTGGTCCTGCGGACGACGACCTCCCTCCTGTGCTGGATGTAGTGGTGGATCAGCGCCTTCAGGCTGAGGACGGTGGGGCGGTTCTCCACCAGGGCGATGTTGATGATCCCGTAGGTGGTCTGCATGTTGGTCTTCTTCATCAGGTTCTCGAGCACCACGTTGGGGATCGCGTCCCTGTGGAGCTCGATCACGATGCGCATGCCGTGCCTGTCGGACTCGTCGCGGAGGTCGGTGATGCCCTCGATCTCCTTGTTCTTGACGCGCTCGGCGATCTGCTCGATGAGCATCGCCTTGTTGACCTGGTACGGGATCTCGTCCACGATGATGCGGGTCTTCCCGTTGTCCATGTCCTCGAAGTGGTAGTTGGACCTGACCTTGAGCCTCCCGCGTCCCGTCTCGTACGCGGAGCGGATCCCGGCGAGGCCGTAGATCGTCCCACCCGTGGGGAAGTCGGGGCCCTTGACGAACTGCATGAGCTCCTCGACCGTCGCGTCGGGGTTGTCCACCGTGTACGCGATGGCGTCGCACACCTCGCGGAGGTTGTGCGGGGGCATCTTGGTGGCCATTCCGACGGCGATACCGTCGGAGCCGTTCACCAGCAGGTTCGGGAACTTGGAGGGCAGCACGGCGGGCTCCTTCAGGGAGCCGTCGTAGTTGTCCACCATGTCGACGGTCTCCTTGTCCAGGTCCGCCAGGAGGTCGGACGCCATCTTGGTCATCCTGGCCTCGGTGTAACGCATCGCCGCCGCCGGGTCGCCGTCCACGGAACCGAAGTTGCCCTGCCCGTCGACCAGCGGGTAGCGCAGCGAGAAGGGCTGCGCCATCCTGACCATGGCCTCGTACGCCGCCGAGTCGCCGTGGGGGTGGTACTTACCGAGCACCTCTCCGACCACTGTGGCGGACTTCTTGTGGGGGCGGTTGTACGTCAGGCCCATGTCGGACATGGCGTACATGATCTTCCTGTGGACCGGCTTCAGTCCGTCGCGCACGTCCGGGAGCGCGCGGCCGACGATGACGCTCATGGAGTAGTCGATGTAGGAGCGCTGCATCTCCTGCTCGATGGGCTGGATTATGAGTTTCCTCTCTCCGTCCATGGTATCACACATCCAGGTTGATCACCTCGTGGGCGTGCTCGATGATGAACTCCCTGCGGGGCTCGACGTCGTCGCCCATGAGCACCGAGAACAGCTGGTCCGCCAGGATGCCGTCCTCGATCGTCACCTTCTTCATGATCCTGGTCTCGGGGTCCATGGTGGTGTCCCACAGCTGCTGCGGGTTCATCTCACCCAGACCCTTGTACCTGGAGACGTTGGCGCCGGGGCCGATCTCCTCCATGGCCGCGGCCATCTCCGCGTCGTTGTACGCGTAGATCTGCTTCTTGCCCTTGTACACGCGGTAGAGCGGGGGCATGGCGATGTAGACATGGCCCGCTTCGATCAGAGGCTTCATCTGCCTGTAGAACAGCGTCAGGAGCAGGGTGCAGATGTGCGCCCCGTCCACGTCGGCATCGGTCATGATGACGACGTTGTGGTAGCGTATCTTCGTGACGTCGAACTCCTTGCCGATGCCTCCGCCGATGGCGATGGCGAGGTTCTTGATCTCCTCGTGGTCCAGGAGCTTGTCCGGGCGGGTCTTCTCGACGTTGAGGATCTTTCCCCTGATCGGGAGGATGGCCTGGAAGTTGCGGTCCCTGCCCTGCTTGGCGCTTCCCCCTGCCGAATCCCCCTCCACGATGTACAGCTCGCACTTGGACGGGTCCCTCTCGGAGCAGTCCGCGAGCTTGCCGGGAAGGCTCGTCGTCTCGAGGACGCTCTTCCTCCTGGTGGCATCCCTGGCCTTCCTGGCGGCCTCCCTGCCCTCGTAGGCGGAGATGGCCTTCCTGACGATCATCTGGGCGACCTGGGGGTTCTCGAGCATGTACTCGGCCAGCTTCTCGCCCATCAGCGCGGACACCGCGCCCTGGGCGACGCTGCTGCCCAGCTTCGCCTTGGTCTGGCCCTCGAACTGGGGCTCCGGCATCCTGATGCTCACGATCGCGGTCAGACCCTCGCGGACGTCGCTCCCCTCGAGGGTGGTGTCCTTCAGCAGGTTGTTGGCCTTGCCGTAGTCGTTGATCGTCCTGGTCAGGGCGGTCCTGAAGCCGGCGAGGTGCGTCCCTCCCTCGGGGGTGAAGATGGTGTTCACGAAGGAGTCGATCTCCTCGTTGTAGCCGTCGGTCCACTGCATGGCGATGTCGATGGACACGCCGTTCCTCTCGCCCTCGAAGTGGATCGGGGCGGGGTGCAGGGGCGTCTTGGACCTGTTGAGGTACTGGACGAACTCGGAGACGCCGCCGTCGTAGTGGAAGGTCTCCTTCCTGCCGGACCTGAGGTCCTCGAAGTTGATGGTGGCCTCCCTGTTCAGGAACGCCTGGTTGCGGAACCTGTTCTGCAGGGTGGTGTAGTCGAACTCCACGGTCTCGAACATCTCGGGGTCCGGCCAGAACGTGATGGACGTGCCGTGCCTGTCCGAGTCGCCGATGACCTCCACGGGGCCGTCGGGGACGCCGATCCTGTAGGACTGGCGGAACCTCTTGCCCTCCCTGTCGATGACCGCCACGAGCCTCTCGGAGAGCGCGTTGACGACGGAGACCCCCACTCCGTGCAGTCCTCCGGAGACCTTGTAGCTGTTCTGGTTGAACTTCCCGCCCGCGTGGAGGTCCGTGAGGCACATCTCCAGGGCGGACTTGCCCTCCTCGTGGTTCATCCCGGTGGGGATGCCGCGTCCGTCGTCCACGACGGTTATGGACCCGTCCTCGTTGATCGTGACGTCGACCTCGGTGGCGAAGCCGGCCATGACCTCGTCGATGCCGTTGTCGACGACCTCGTACACCATGTGGTGCAGACCGCGGGAGTCGGTGGATCCGATGTACATCCCGGGTCTTTTCCTGACGGCCTCCAGACCATGGAGCGCGACGATGCTGTCCGCGCCGTAGTCCTCCTCGGCCTTCTCGAAGTTCCCATCTGCCATTGTATCTGGACTGGGGATGGCGCCGTTATATAATAATGTACACACGCGCGCGTCAAGACGCGCGTACGCACGTGAGGCGACCGTCAGAATTAACCAGACATAAATTATGCAAACATATATTCTGTAAACGCTTAATTTATAATCCAAGAAATCGTTATCAGATTCGTGCTGTACGGAAGAGAAAGGGAGCTGAACGCCCTAGAAAAACGCTACAATAGCGGAAAAATCGAATTCGTTCCCGTTTTTGGAAGGAGGAGGGTGGGCAAAACCACTCTGATACGGGAATTCGCCAAAGGAAAAAATGCGGTGTACTACTGCGCTGTCGAGGGAAGCCTTGAGGAGAACGTCCGCGGTCTCGCAGAGGCGCTCGGCGTATTGGCAATCGGGGCCGCCCCCATAGAGAGCGTCCTAGAGGTCGTGCGGAAAAAGTCCGAGAGCGAGCGCTTCGTCCTCATAATCGACGAATACCCGGAACTCGTGAAATCCTCCAAGGGGATCGGGACGAAAATCCGGAAATTCCTCGACAGCCTCGAGAATGACTCGAAACTTTTCCTGATACTCACCGGCTCATCGCTGAGCCTCATGAAACACGAGATTCTGGGTACCAAAAGCGCACTCTACGATAGACGTACTGGTACAATAGACCTGATGCCGTTGAAATACCACGACGCCAGACTCATGCTTCATGGATTCTCGGAAGAGGATCGGATGAGGATCTTCACAATGGTGGGGGGTGTCCCCTGGTATCTGGAGCATTTCGATCCGCGGATGGATCTGCATGAGAATCTCATCAACAACTTCCTGGAGGTGGACTCATACTTCAAGGAAGAACACACACTCCTGCTCCTCACGGAGTTTCGGACACCCAGGACCTACAACAAAATCCTGTCGTCCCTGGCTAGCGGGAACACGAGGAACACGGACATAGCCAAAGAGGCTGGCATACCGGCACCTATGTGTTCGGAATACCTGGACGATCTCTGCGAGGTGCATATCGTAGAGAAGCGGAGGCCTGCGGACAACCCCTCCGGAAAGGCAGTCATGTACTTCATATGCGACCAGTACTTGCGTTTTCACTTCGCATGCGTCCGTCCCCGCATGAGGACATCGATACAACCGGATATGATGAAAACCGCCGATGCCGTAATCAAGCAAATCGACCGTTTTGTTGGGCGCTCGTTCGAAGTCATCTGCGCAGAATATCTGACTGCGCGCTTCGGTGGCGAGTCCTGGACATGGTGGGGTGGCGACCCGAAGACCGGCGTGCAGGAAGAGATAGACCTCATTCAGACTGTCGATGACGAGGGGGTCCTCAGAGGATACTTCACCGAATGCAAGTACAGAAACGAGAAGGTCGGCCCCGCTGTGCTCGACGATCTCGTTCGGAAATCCCATCTGGTCCACGGATATGATGATATGCGGTATGTAGTCTGCTCCAAAAGCGGATTCACAGATGGATTCGAAGACAGGGATGTCATTCTGCTGACATACGAAGAAATTGCGGGCATCGATGAGTCGGAAAAACCATCTAACGACTGATTGGTGTGCCAGCCATCGGATCCGCGCATTTCCGACGGAAGCACTCGTATATATTCGGGCCAGCGCATTACGGGACGATTAGCAATGAGCACGATAATGGAGCAGGCCCGCAGGGGGGAGGTCACCGACCTCATGCGCAGGATCGCGGAGAAGGAGGGTGTGAGCCCGGAGTTCATCCGCAACGGTATCGCCTCCGGGCGCATCTGCGCGCCCCACAACCCCGTCCACGACGCCGAGCCCG
>JAUNXZ010000144.1 GCA_030539515.1 Thermoplasmata archaeon | reverse complement strand
ACCTGCATCAGCGCCTGGTGGCCTGCGAGAGGACCAACCTCGACGAGTTCGTGCTCCACTGCATGAAGCACAGCTCCAGCTATCAGGGGTATGTAAAGAAGTTCCTCGAGGGTAGGGCCGAGGCATAAGGCGTTATGGTTCTAGAGGTCGTGGCCACCGTGTGCCATCGTTTTCCTTCAAAGGATAATCATACCCTTCCGCTTTACAATGGGGATATCTATCCGTCCCGCGATACGGGCATCCAGTGATTCCTTTGAAGAGCGTGCAGTTCTACAAGGACAGAATACCCACCTTCATAGACGCCGAGAAGAGGTTCTTCTCCGGGCAGATCAACGCCAAGGAGTTCAAGGGCGTGTCCGGGGGCTTCGGCAGCTACGCCCAGAAGGGCGGGGAGCTCGCCATGATCAGGCTCCGCATGTGCGGCGGCCACATGGATCAGGATAAACTGGGGTTCATCATCGACACCTGCGACAGGTACGGTCTGGACTGGGTGCACACCACCACGTGCGAGACCGTGCAGCTCCACAACCTGGGGGGCGACGAGGTCGCCGCCATCATGGAGGAGGCGCTGGACCACGGGATAAACACGCAGGGGGGCGGAGGGGACAACCCCAGGAACGTCTCGGCCACGTCGCTGTCCGGCGTGGAGCCGGGCGAGTACTTCGACGTCTACCCGTACGCCAAGGCCGCGGAGTCCTACCTTCTGGACATCATGACGGAGGTGAGGATGCCCAGGAAGCTCAAGGTCACCTTCTCCTCGTCTCCGAGGAACGAGACGCACGCCACATTCAGGGACCTGGGGTTCGTGGCGAGGCCGGACGGCCTGTTCGACGTCTGGTCGGCCGGAGGCCTGGGGAACAATCCGAGGATCGGTCTGCTCATGGCCGAGGCCGTCGATCCCTCGAAGGTGCTCTACCACGTCCGCGCCATGGTGGACAACTTCATGGAGCACGGCAACTACGAGAACCGCGCCAGGGCCAGGACCCGCTACATGAGGGAGGATCTGGGCGACGATGCTTACCGCGCCGAGTACCTGAAGCACCTGGACGCCCTGCTCGCGGAGGGCGGGATGGACATCCACCCGGAGGCTCCGGTATACCGTCCGAAAGCGGACACCGCAGTTCCCGAGGGCATGCGCAGGGTGTTCCGCCAGAAGCAGGACGGCCTGTACTACGTGGCGTACCGTCCCGTTGCGGGGGACATCCCCGTATCAGTCCTGAAGTCCATACGCGACGCCATCGCGGACATACCCGAGGCGGAGCTGAGGGTCTCCCCGGACAGCGCCGTGTACATCATCAACCTGGACGGGAACGAGGCCGTCCGCGTGTCGGAGGCCACCGAAGGGGGCGCGGACACCGTGTTCGAGTCCTCCGTCTCCTGCATCGGGGCCACGATCTGCCAGCAGGGCCTGAGGGACTCCAACGGGCTGCTGAAGTCCATGGTCTCCGCCGTCCGCGAAGCGGGCATACCCGCCGACGCACTCCCGAGGTTCCGCATCTCCGGCTGCGTGTCGAGCTGCGGATGCCACCAGGTCGGCGTCATCGGGCTGCAGGGCTCCTCCAAGAACGTGGACGGGAAGCCCGTGAAGACGTTCAACGTCACGGTGAACGGGTGCGGCCTCCAGGGGAAGGAGCGCTTCGGCGACGCCGTCGGAGCGGTTCCCGTGGACAGGGCGGCCGAGATGGCCGTGTTCCTCGGGAGGACCGTGGCCGCCAGCGGCAAGTCTTTCGACGGATGGTACTCCGGCGAGGGCTCCGACCTGGCGTCGGTGCTCTCCGATTATCTCGTTTGAGAAACCCGGCCCCGGGGGATTCCCCGGGGCTCAGGGAAAATTCAGTTCTTCTTCTCCGAGTCGTCGGCCCTTATCCGGCGCCTCATGATCTTTCCGGACGTGGACTTGGGCAGTTCCTTCACAAACTCCACGACCCTGGGGTACTTGTACGGGGCGGTGCCCTTCTTCACGTAGTCCTGGAGCTCCTTGGCGAACGCCTCGGAGCCCTCGTACCCCTGGCGGAGCACGATGGTGGCCTTCACGAGCTGGCCCCTCACAGGGTCGGGCACGCCGGTGATGGCGCACTCCAGAACCGCGGGGTGGTGCATCAGGACGCTCTCGATCTCGAACGGGCTGATCCTGTACCCGGAGGACTTGATGATGTCGTCGTTCCTCCCCACGTACCAGAAGTAGCCGTCCTCGTCCTTCCAGGCGACGTCGCCGGTGTGGTGCACGTGCTCCACCTGGAGCTCGCGGTTGCCCTTGTCGTTCTTCAGGTAGCCGACGGTGATCCCGGGCTCCCGGTTCGCGACCCTGACGATGATCTCGCCGTCCACTCCGGGAGGGACGCTGTTGCCCTCCGGATCGACCAGGTCCACGTCGAACAGAGGCGAGGGGACGCCCATGGAGCCCGGCTTCGGCTCGTATCCCGCCCAGGTTCCCACGATCGGAGGCGTCTCGGTCTGCCCGAAGGCCTCCATCAGCTTCAGGCCGGTCTTCTCGTACCACATGTCGTAGGTGTTGGGGCTGAGGGCCTCGCCGGCGATCCCGGTGTGGGTGAGAGACGACAGGTCGTGGCCGTCGGTGCCGGCGTTCAGGAACATCCTGAACATGGTCGGCGGGCTGCAGAGCGTCGTGATCCTGTACTTCTCGACCTTGTCCATGATGTCCGAGGGGTCGAACCTCTCGAACTCGTAGACGAATATCCCGGCCTCCATCATCCACGGGGCGTACAGCTTGCCCCAGGCGCACTTGATCCAGCCGGTGTCGGCGATGGTGAAGTGGAGCCCGTCGGGGTCCACGCAGTACCAGTTCTTGGCGGTGAGGATGTGGCCCAGCGGGTAGGAGTAGTCGTGGAGGACCATCTTGGGGTCGCCGGCGGTGCCCGAGGTGAAGTACATCAGCATGGTCTCGGTCGACCTGTTGGGGACGCGGGTCCACTCCTCCGGAGCCGCTTCGACGCCGGCCTCGATGTCGATCCATCCGGGCCTCTCGCCGTTCAGCAGGAACTTCAGCTCCAGCGAGGGGATGTCCTCGGAGATGTCCACCTGCTCCGCGATGTCGCAGGTCGCGGTGCAGATGCACGCTTTGATGCGGGCGGCGTTTACGCGGTACTCGATGTCGTGCTTCCTAAGCATGAAGGTCGCGGGTACCATCACGGCGCCCACCTTGTGGAGCGCCACGGAGAG
>JAUNXZ010000143.1 GCA_030539515.1 Thermoplasmata archaeon | reverse complement strand
ACCTACCTGGGGGTGAAGGTATGACCTCGCTCTCCCTGAAGGAGCTCAACAAGCTCCCCGTGAGGCTCGCCAGCGGCCACAGGCTGTGCGCCGGCTGCGCCGAGTCCATCATCGCGAAGCAGATCCTCATGGGGACCTCCGACGAGATCGCCGTGTCCCTGTCCACGGGATGCATGGAGGTCTCCACGACGGTGTTCCCGTACACCTCCTGGAACACCCCCTACATCCACACCGCGTTCGGGAACGGGGCGGCCACCTGCGCCGGTCTCGAGACCGCCTACAACGCGCTGAAGAAGAAGGGCAAGGTCACCGAGGAGATCAAGTTCGTCAACTTCGCGGGAGACGGAGCCACCTACGACATCGGACTCCAGGCGCTGTCCGGAGCCATGGAGAGGGGCCACAACATGATGTACGTCTGCCTGAACAACGAGGCGTACATGAACACCGGTATCCAGAGGTCCTCCGCGACCACCCTCGGAGCCTCCACCACCACCTCCTGGGCGGGATCCGTCCAGTCCGGTAAGAAGGAGTTCTCCAAGGACATGACCGCGGTCATGGTCGCCCACAACATCCCGTACGTGGCGCAGGTCTCCCCCCACAACTGGAGGGATACGGTGACCAAGGCCTCCAAGGGATTCGAGGCCAACGGGCCCGCGTTCATCAACGCGATCTCCCCCTGCCCCAGGGGATGGAGGTTCCCGTCCGACAGGACCATCGAGATGGCCAAGCTCGCCGTGGAGACGTGCGTCTGGCCCCTCTTCGAGGTCGTCGACGGCGAGTACACCCTGACCGCCGAGAGCGCCAGGATCGCCGACGGGAAGACCGAGAAGAAGCCCGTCATCGACTGGCTCAACTCCCAGGGCAGGTTCAAGCACCTCCTGCAGGACAGATGGGAGCCCGTCGTCGAGGCCTACCAGGCCGAGGTCGACAGGCGCTGGAACAAGCTGATCAAGCTCTCGCAGCTCTGATCGCCTGAAACTCAAGGGGGCTCCGGCCCCCAATTAACCGTTTTTTCCGATTTCTCCAGAATCCGTCCCGGGACGGGCGGAGCCATCGATCCGAATCGGTGCCTCCGGAGAGCGCTTGAGCTCTCGGATCGATAAAATGAAAGAACCCCTCCGGACGGACTGCCGTCTGAAGGGGTAGGAATGAAAGTGGTTGACAGCGTGTCTGTGTTCCCGTACGCTTGCGCAGTACAGTACAGACAGATACGCGGGCGGACTTTACTTCCGGGTTCGGAAAGGGACCGGGTGTTGCCCCGCCGCTATGGCCGTCATACCAATCCCTGCCATACAGGACGAGTATATAACATTTACTGGCCGGCGGCTTCCGGTCAGGCCAGCAGCATGTAGATGCCCAGGCCCAGGAAGGCGCCTATCAGGGCGGTGGAGCAGTTGTTGGTGTACTTCGAGATGTACCCGGGGTTCTCCAGCACCGCGCCGAACACGCTGTCCAGCAGGTTGCCGATGACCCCGGTCACGAAGGGGATCAGGAACAGCCAGCTGAACGACTCCGTGATGACGCACCATCCGAGGAGCGCGATCAGCAGGGACGCGATCGAGGAGACTATGGTCCCGAACTTGGACACCCCTCCGTTCACGCCGGGCTCCACCCTCTCGAAGGTGGTGATCATGTAGACCTTCTTGTCGCGGACGCCCAGCTCGCTGGCGATGGTGTCCGCCCCGGCCACGGTTATGGTGGAGACGAACAGCACGGCGAACTGCTCTATCGTGAGCAGGCCGGCGGCTTCCAGGACGACGACGAGGCACGGCGGCAGGCCGACGCCCACCACGTTCTTCCACGTCCGTTCGCCCTTGCGCCCTTCCTGCAGCCCCTCGGACTCCTTCTTGTCGAAGTCCTTCATGGTGGCGAAGAATCCCGCCATGGTGAAGACGGTCATCAGGAAGAACGCGTTGATCGACGAGAGCACGCCGACGCAGCAGCCCACCGCGAAGGACGCCACGGCGCCGTCGCGGGTGAGGCACTGGAGCTTGTACGCTTCGACCGACAGCGCGGCGGAGATGAGCACCGCCGCTATCATGTAGGTCAGCTCCATGGCACCACATCGCGGGTTGCGGTTATAATTGTATCACGGGAGAGCATGCTCAAGCGATTCAAGCATCTCGGTGGCGTAGCGGATGCAGAGCGCCTTGTCCTCCAGGGGGAAGAACATGACCTTCCCCTGGCGGTAGAGGGTGACCTCCATCCCGTTCCACTGGAACACGGCCATCATGTCGTCCGCCTGGGTGACCGCGCACCCCTGCGACTCCATGTATCTCGCGGCAGCCTCAGTGTCGATCGAGAGCTCGTCGGAGGAGATGGCCATCAGGGCCTTCCCGCCGCACAGGCGGGCGGTGGTGAACTTCAAAGCAGCGCCCCCAGGGCCTCCGCGGCGCGGATCCTGAACCCCTCCAGGTCGGAGTCGTTCAGGACCATGACGTCGGACAGCGCGAGGACCTCCGCGAGGCCCCAGCCCATCTCCCTGGCGTCCCTGGCCTCGAACTCCTCGATGCTCTTCGGGGCGTCGTCCCTGCCGCGCTTCACCAGGCGCTCGTAGCGCGCGGCGGGCGTGGCGTGTATCCCGAGCACGACGATGTCCTCGCCCAGGGAGCGGTACGCGCGGACCTCGTCCATGCTCCTGCACCCGTCCACGAGGAAGACGTCCCCGGACATGCGCTCCAGCGCCCTGCGGGCCCAGACGTCCTTCCCGTGGACGTCGCGCTCGTGGCTGGCGAACTGCCCCAGGGCCATGCCCTCGGGATGGGATTCCGCGTACGCTTCCCTGACCAGGTCCCCCATGCGGAGGAACGGCAGGCCCATCCCGCGGGCCACGGTCAGGAGCTCCTCCTTCCCGGCCCCGGGCATCCCTGTGACGAGGATGATCCTCATGGTCACAGCAGGTTGTCGGAGATGTTGGTCAGGAGCCTGTCGCAGTAGCAGCACCTCAGCTGGGGCGGGTGCCTGCCGATGACGGTGAACTCCGGCGCGACGGGCTCCCCCCTGTTGGTGATGCAGTTGGGGTTGCTGCACCTGGCGAGTCCCACCACGTGGTCCTCCAGACGGACCTGGTACTTCTCGGCGACGTAGTAGTCGCGGATGATGGCGATGGTCGCGTCGGGGGCGATGAGGGCGATCTTGTCGACGGTCTTGGAGTCGAGCTCGCGGTCCTCGATCTTGATGATGTCCTTCCACTTCTCCTCCTTGTTG
>JAUNXZ010000026.1 GCA_030539515.1 Thermoplasmata archaeon | reverse complement strand
CATCCGACCACCATCCCGTCCCCATGAAGGCGGGAGGTGGCAGGAAGGGCTCGCCCAGGATCCTGGAGGTGTGGAACGCGGACACGCCGTTCGACTCCGGAGGCTCCAAGGACCGCCCCGTGGCCGTCCTCGGCCGCCGCGGCAGCGCGTACGACGTGATGATGTCCACCACCCACCCCAACGACCGCGGCACGTACATGAAGCCGATGGACGCCTACTCGGCTGGACTGGACGCGAGGTCGCACATCCGCACCGACAAGGTCTACCGGCTACCGGAGTCCGCGTTCAACTACTGGATCGGCGAGCTGGGCGAGGACGACGCCGCGGTCCTCCAGGCGAAGTACGAGAGGATGCGGAGGGACCGATGGACCGGACCGCGGTCGCGGAGGAGATCGTGTCCGCCTCGGCCAACAGGCTCTGCCTGGACATGCGCTTCCTGACGATGGCCGTCCTCTCGCTGAGGCGGGAGGTGGTCCCTGGAGAGGGCCCCCCGTCCTGCGACGGCGGGACCGTCACGTTCCGCGCGGACTCCGTCATAGCTGACTACCGCTCGGACCCAAACCTCGTGACCCGCGGCCTCGCCCACTGCGTCATGCACTGCATCCTCGGCCACGCGGACCCCCTCGGTTCCCCGTCGAGGCTCCTCGCAGAAGACATGATCGCCGAGTATGTGCTCGACTCGCTGAACACCCCGCACGTCACCGTCGACGGCAGGGACGACAGGATGTACGCCTGCGAGAAGTTCTTCAGGCGCGCCGGCGCCCCCGCCCCGGAGCTCGTGGAAAAGGAGCTGGACGAAGCGTCCCAATGGCAGACCGACCTGTACGCCAGGATGTTCGCCAGGGACGACAACTCCATGCACGCGGAGTCCGACTCCGCCGAGTGGAGGGAGCTGGCGCAGCAGGCCGTGGCCGAGGTCGAGGGGTTCATCCGCGACGTCGGCGGCGGGACGGACGCGTTCGTCTCCATCATGCGGATAAGGAACCGCCGCAGGTACGACTACCGCTCGTTCCTCCGGAAGTTCATGACCCGCCGTTCGAGCGTCAGGGAGAGCATGGACGAGTTCGACCCGATCTTCTACACCTACGGGCTGAGCATGTACGGCAACGTGCCCCTGATGGACTCGCTGGAGTCCTCCGACTCGCACCGCGTGGAGGAGTTCGTCATCGCCATCGACACGTCGGGCTCCACCATGCGCGGGCCCGTGGCCGCGTTCCTCGAGGAGGCCTTCGCGGTGCTCCGCCAGTCCGGCATGGGGCGCGGGGTGAACCTCCACGTCGTGCAGTGCGACGAGGAGGTCCGCTCGGACGACGTGGTTCGCTGCGAGGGCGACATAAGGCGCCTCGCATCAGATTTCAGGCTCAGGGGCGGGAAGGGGACCGACTTCCGCCCGGTCTTCAGGTACGTGGACGCCCTCGTGGAATCGGGGGAGTTCAGGAACCTCAGGGGCCTCATGTACTTCACCGACGGCATGGGAACGTACCCCGAGAGGCGTCCGCCGTACGACACGGCGTTCGTCTTCTGCGACGACCGCTACACGGAGCTGGACGTCCCTCCGTGGGCCATGAGGCTGGTGGTCAGGACGTCCGACCTCGCCGGAAGGGAGGAGGCGGCTCGATGAACATACAGGAAGCCAAGGATTTCGTGAGGGACGCCGTGGCGGCGTACCTGGACAAGGACGCCGGCGGGAGCTACGTCATCCCGAGGGCGAGGCAGAGGCCGCTCGTGGTCATGGGCGCCCCGGGACTGGGGAAGACGGCGATCATGTCACAGGTGGCCGCCGAGCTCGGGATCGGGTACGTCGGGTACGCCATGACGCACCACACCCGCCAGTCCGCCATCGGGCTGCCGATGATCGAGAACGGGACGTTCGGCGGGGAGACCGTGCCCGTCACCAGGTACACCATGAGCGAGATCATCGCCTCGGTGTACGACGCCATCGAGAAACAGGGGCACGCGGAGGGGATCCTCTTCATCGACGAAGTCAACTGCGTGTCCGAGACCCTGTCCGCCGCCATGCTCGACCTCCTGCAGAACAAGAAGTTCGGCCCGCACCGCATCCCCGACGGATGGGTTCTCGTGGCCGCCGGCAACCCGCCGGAGTACAACGCGTCCGCCAGGGAGTTCGACATCGCCACCCTGGACAGGATCCGCCTCATCGAGGTGGAGCCGGACACCGACGTGTGGATAAGGTACGCGATGAGCGCCGGCGTCCACGACGCGGTGATCTACTACCTGCAGGTGAAGCCCAGGAACCTGCTCTACATCGAGAACACCCCCAGCGGCCCTTGCTTCGCCACCCCGCGCGCCTGGGAGGACCTGTCGACCATGCTGAAGGAGCACGACAGGCTCGGGCTGAAGGTCGACGTCGGGCTGATATCGCAGTACATCCGCAGCCCGGAGATCTCGGCGGAGTTCAAGAGGTACCTGGACTTCCACAGGAAGTACAGGGAGGAGAACGACGTGGACGCGGTGCTGGACGGCACGGCGGACAACGCCAGGGCCCTGGCCTCGGCGGGCGCCGAGGAGAAGCTGTCCGTCATCTCGGTGCTCATCGGCAGCCTCAACTCCGAGGCGGAGGAGGGGCTGGACCTGATGCGCCTGGAGGAGGTCGCCTCATCGCTGGACCCGTCCAAGCCCGGTGCGTCGCTGTCGGGGGCGGCGGCGGAGCTGTCGAAGACGCTGGCCGTGAACGGCACGGCGGAAGCCGTGCGCTCGGCGGCGTACTGCATCGCCGCCCTGCAGTCGGTGGCGGCCACTCCCGAGGCCGTGGAGTCCTTCGCCCAATCCACCAGGGAGCGCAGCGCCGCGGCTCACGATGAGTTCGACAGGAGGCTGGAGAACTCCTTGGAGTACCTGCGCAAGGCGTTCGGCAGCGGGCAGGAGCCTGTGTCGCTGCTCTCCGGCCTGCTGGGGTGCTACAGCGTCGTCATGTATTCGAGGCCGGACGGCCCGCTGTACAGGTACAACGACGAGATGCTCTCCTCCGGCCACGACCGGAGGATCGAGGACGCGCTGGAGGGGATGGAATGACCTCCAAGGTCGACTTCGAGATAACCGTCGAGGGCGCCAGGATCACGAAGCTTGGGACCACCGAGAAGGTCATCCGCGTGCCCGACGACATCGGCGGGTACCCGGTGACGTCCATCGGCCCCGCCTTCCTGTCCGGCTCTCCCGGCACGAACGGGAGGACGCTGGTGATACCGGCGTCGGTCATCAGCATCGACCCGGACGCGCTCATCGGAACCGGCGGGATATCGACGATACGGTACGGAGGGGACCTGGAGACGTTCTCGTCCTTCAGGCTCGTCCCGGACAGCGACTGCAGGCTCGAGTGCATGCACGAGGGCAAACCGTTCGCCTTCGACTTCATGCGCAAGCACCCCATGAGCTTCCCGGAGTTCGACGACGCCGTCCTCTCGCTGTACATGAGGCTCACCCCGGAGGTGGCGATAAGCAGGCTGTCCAACCCCGTCGGTCTGACGGAGGAGAGCCGCGCCAAGTACGAGCGCTTCGTCTCGGACAGGATAATGCCCCGCGCGGAGCAGGCCGTGTCCACCGGGGACTCCAACGTGCTGGCGGAGCTGTTCGCCACCGGCATGGTGTCCGACGCGGATTTGAAGCGCCTCCTGGAGAGGTCGCTCCGTTCCGGACGCATCGGCATGACAAGCATGCTGATGAGCGAGATACGCAGGAGAAATCTGTAATCGGTTTGCCGGGGCGGTCCGCGAGGGCCGTCCCGGGGGGGGCCCTCACTGGGCGGGCTCCCACTTGCACCTGACGGGGGAGACGATGGCGCCCTCGGCCTTGAGCTCCTTGAACGCCTTGTCGACCTCCGCCTTGTCGATGCCGGTGATCTTCGCGACATCGGACGCCCCGAGGGGCTTCCCGGCTTCCTTCATTGCCTTGATGACCTCATCCTTCGTGGACACTGGTAACACCGCCCGGGCCATCTCCGACGTCACCCAAATACCCTGCGGGCGCGAAGCGTGAAATACCCGCCGGACGTGGTCCGGTCCATGGAGTCGGAGGCCCGCCGGACGCTTGGGAGGAACATAGTTCCCGTCGCCACGGGCGTCCTGGCGCTGGCGTCGATGCTCGTCGTCCCTCCGTCCGCGGAGTACCTGGACCACATCGACGTGCGGACGCTCTGCATACTGTTCTGCCTCATGGCCGTCGTCGCCGGGATCTCGTCCTGCGGCGCGTTCGAGGCCCTGGCGCACCGGGTGCTCGAGGGGAGCCGCGGGATAGGGGCGCTGTGCCTCCTGCTGGTGATGCTCCCGTCGCTCTGCTCGATGCTGATAACCAACGACGTGGCGCTGATCACCTTCGTGCCGTTCGCCGTCCTCGTCCTGGGCATGTGCGGGCGCCCGGACCTGATGATACCCGTGATCGTACTGCAGACCGCGGGGGCCAACGCCGGGAGCATGCTGCTCCCCTTCGGGAACCCCCAGAACCTGTACATCTCGTCGGTGTACGGTGTCGGCTTCTCCGAAGTCGTGGTCACGATGCTCCCTCTGGTCGCCGTGGGACTGGCGGCCGTCGCGGTGCTCTCCCTGCTCCCGGGCAGGGAGGGGGTCCACGTGGACTTCGGGGAGGATGCGGCGATAGAGGACCGCGGGATCCTCGCGGCCATGGCCGTGCTCTTCGTGCTGTGCATCCTGTCCGTCCTGCGCGTCGTGCCGTACCAGGCCGTCCTCGCGATCACGGTTGTAGCGATGCTCCTTCTCAGGCGCTCCGCCCTCCTGAAGGTGGACTACGGCCTCCTGCTGACCTTCGTGTTCCTGTTCGTCTTCGCGGGGAACATCGCCTCGGTCGACTCGGTTCGCGAGGCCCTCGAGGGGCTCATGTCCTGGGACGCAGTGGTGTCCTCCGCGGCCGTGAGCCAGCTCATCAGCAACGTGCCCGCGGCGCTGACGCTCTCTGCGTTCACCGGCGACTGGCAGGGCCTGCTCGTCGGGACCAACGTCGGAGGCTTCGGGACGCCGATCGCCTCCATGGCGAGCGTCATATCTCTGAGCATCTACGCCCGCACCGAGGGCGCGGACATCCGCAGGTACCTCCTCGTCTTCACCGGTGCGAACATCCTCATGCTCGCGCTGCTCCTGCCGCTCGGCATGCTCGTCGCGTGAAACCCGCGCGGCCACCCGCAGGTATTATCATGTCCGGGACTCTAACCCCGTGTCGGCCGCGACGTTTGGCAGAAATGCTCAGTTGAGCATGGTCAAATTTATATTGTACTACAGCATACCGTCGAATCGACCCCCTCCCGGCGGACATGCTTTGCTTAAATAACGGATGTCCCGCTCAAACAAGCGTAGACCGCCTCCGGGCCATAAACGCAGTCCCCGGACGGACAGTCCGTTGATTGTGCTCAAGAAGTGATCACTTGCCCCTTCCGAAGAGACGCACAGAGAAAAGCGCGGAGACCAGGCGCCGCATCATGGACGCATCCATCGAGCTGTTCATCAAGAACGGCTACGAGAAGACGACCACCCGTCAGATCATCCAGAAGGCCGGCATACTCAACGGCAGCCTGTACAACCTCTTCGAGAGCAAGGACCAGATCTTCTCCGACGTCATCATGGAGGCCATGTGGGACTCCATCAGGGAGTCCGAGAAGTACATGCCCAAGAACACTCCGTTCGCTGACATGATCAGCTTCCCGATCTGCCTCCTGATCTACGCCTCCAGCCGCTCTCAGCGCGTGGCCGAGCTCTTCGCCACGTCCAACAGGATATGGGAGATCAACAAGCGCGTCGCCGAGTCCATGGCGGAGTGGGTGAAGGAGAGGGACGTCAACCACACGATTCCCACGGACTCCCCCGACTTCGAAGTCAGGCTCTACGCCTGCATGGGAGCGCTCGGCACCATAATCGAGAGGTTCGAGAAGGAGCCCGGCTCCATGACGGACGTCCAGGCGATAAACGTGGTCGCAGAGATACTGGTGAGCACCTTCGGCCTGTCCACTATGAACCTCGAGTCCAGGGTGGGCAGCGTCTACGAGATAGTGAGCACCCACGAGGTCGTCATCTGCGGGATGCGCGTGGTCCCCCAGGACGGGGACAGCATCCAGCTGGAGCCCGTGGAATCCTGATCGCAGCCTGACGTTCTGGTTCACGTACTGCCCGTGGGCGCGCGTCCTCCTCCCGTACTGTATGGCGAAGGCGGGGCATCTGTGCAGGCACCCGAGGCACATCGCGCAGCGGTCGGACTTCCAGGCGGGGACGCCGTCCCTGATCTCGATGGCCCCGGTCGGGCACTTCCTGGCGCACATACCGCACCCGGTGCATCCGCCGTCCACGGTGAAGTTCGACGTGCGGCTCATCCGTACGTAGGAGCGCGAATAGAACCTCCTCGCCACGGACACCGGTATGCGCGAGCGTATGAAGTCGCCGCGCTCCCGCGCAGCTATCCTGGGGAGCATGCCGGCCACATCCTCGTCCGAGCGCTTGAGGATTGCTTCCACCTTCGACGGGTCGCTGAGGTCGTATACGGGCGTCCAGGTGTCCGGCATCTTCACCGAGTACCTGGCGTCGAGGGACAGCCCGTGCTCCCTCAGCGCGTCGTCCACCATCGTAGCGCACTGACCCGTGGTGGTCCCGTAGGTGCACACCGCGAACACGTAGGCGTCCCCGGAGGCGGAGAACTCCGCGCCGCGGATGAACCCGTCCACGATGGAGGGGATCCCCCAGGCGTAGGTCGGCGTGACGATGCCCAGCATCCCTCCATCCGGGATCTCGAACGACGTCCTCCCGGCCGACATGCATTCGGTGATGGGGACGGCCTCCTCGCCGGTGGCATCCGCGATGCGCTGGGCGACGTACTTGCTGTTTCCCGTTGCCGAGAAATAGAGTATCATGCTCAAATAATCAAAGAAACACTATAAGTCGATATCTAATTACGTTTATATATTAATTGAACACGCTCAATTAATTCAAGGTGGGACGGCCGTTTCCGGCCGCCCCGGTTTCTCTCAGTACGCGAGGATGTCCGTGCCGTGCTCGGCGTGGACGACTTCCGCCAGAGCACCGTACATCGCGAAGGCGCCGCAGATCACTCCCACGACACCCGCCACGGTCACTATGACGTCGACCTCCGCGAGGTTCCCCACGCCCAGGAGCAGCAGCGTGATCGCGAGAGTGACGAAGGTCACCCTGGTGGTGAACCTGCCCTTCCACGCCGCAACGCTCAGCAGCGAGAACATTATCCCGTACAGGAGGCAGAAGGTCCCGAGCGTGCTGGACGCGTGCCCTGTTCCGACTATCCCGGTGTCCACCGCGACGACGGTGAACCAGAACATCCCTCCCATGACGAACGTGGTCGTCCCGAGGGTGCTCCCGTTGCGGTACTCCATCAGCCCGGCGATGAGCTGTGCGAGTCCGCCCCCGAAGATCCCCATCGCGAGGATGACGTCGTCGAGGTCCAGGACCCCGGCGTTCTTCAAAGACAGCAGTATGCATGAGATCCCGAATCCCAGGAGTCCCACCGGCCCCGCGCGGGCCGCATTGGTCGGCATTGAATCGTTGTCGGCCATGCTCCGTCCGATGCTCAACCCGTATATAACAATCACCGTACTTCCGATTCGTCGATTGCCGACGCACGGTAAAAATCCTAATTTCACGTAGGGAATAGACCGCATCCTTTATCCAGTGCATGCCGATACGACCGTGTGTACGCGGAAGTCGACGGCGCGAGGATAAGGTACGAGGACACGGGCTCGGGCGAGCCGATCATCCTCATCGCGGGGTTCGGGGCTATCCATTCCTACTGGAACGGTATGGTCCGCCTGCTCGAAGGCTACCGCGTCATCACGCTGGACAACCGCGGCTCAGGGGAGACCGAGTACAACGGGGCGTTCTCCATGGACGACCTGGCGGACGACGTCGTCGCCCTCGCGGATCACCTCGGCATAGACAGGTTCCACGTCCTCGGATGGTCCATGGGCTCGCAGATCGCCCAGAACCTCGGCATAAGGCACGGTGACCGCCTCAAGTCGCTCACGCTCGTCTCCACGTACCTGTGGAGGCCCCCTCGGTCCGCATACGTCCTCAACGGCTACACGAAGATGGCCGCCGACGGCTTCGCGCCGACGGAGTGCCTCGCGATGATGGTCAACGCCATGAGCTTCCCTCCCAGCGTCTTCGAGAAGCTGGAGGCCCGCGGCGAGGTCATGCAGATGCCGAAGAAGCTGGAGGACCCCAAGAAGATGATGATGCAGCTCGACGCCGTCAACGCGTACGACACCACGGAGACGGCATCGTCGATACGGGTCCCCACGCTGCTGGTCCACGGGAGGGAGGACCTGATGGTCCCCCTGCCGGACGGGCTGAGGGTGGCGGAGGAGATCCCCGCGTGCGAGACCCTGGTCCTCGACGACGCGGGCCATAACATACTGGCGTCGCGCTACGCGGACCGCTTCAGGGAGTTCGTGGACTCCCAC
The DNA here is from genome assembly GCA_030539515.1 of Thermoplasmata archaeon. GTDB lineage: Archaea > Thermoplasmatota > Thermoplasmata > Methanomassiliicoccales > Methanomethylophilaceae > Methanoprimaticola. The sequence goes on along the minus strand of JAUNXZ010000026.1, from coordinate 9,335 downwards.
TCGTGATCGGCGCCTCTTCTTCTTGGCGTCGGGCTTGTAGGCCTTGAGGTACTTCAGCACCGCCTGGTCGTCCTCCGAGTCGGACCACTCCGGGGTGTACCCGCCCTTCATGTACTCGTCGTACCACTTGACGCAGCGGTCCATGTACTCGTCCATGTCCAGGCGGTCCTTGACCACCACGTACGTGTTCTCCGACGTCGGCACCCACTGCTTGGGGCGGTCGTAGTCGGGCTCCTCCAGGAACCCCACGAGGAAGACGATCCTGTCCAGGTTGGACAGCTTCGCGTACAGGGAGGCCTGCAGCATGTACTGGAACGGCACGTTGGTGTACCCGCCCTCGCCGTCCTCCCACTTGGTGCGGTCGCTGGCGGTCTTGATCTCGAGGATCGCGCTGCGCTTCCCGTCCACGACGATGTAGCCGTCGACCATCCCGCCGAACACGCGCTCGTTGTGGAAGTGGTCGTAGCCGCACATCTCCTTCTCGACGGGCTCTTCAACAGCCACGCGGGACCCGTCGGCGAGGCCGAGGGGGACGCGGAGCTTGGCGTCGCAGCTTCCGGAAAGGTAGGCGCGCAGGACGGGCTCCAGGATGTTCCCGGCGTCGATGTACTTGTTGGCCTTGTCGCCGGGGTACAGCCCGGCCATCTCGCAGGCCACCTTGAACGGGGACGAGAACTCGCTCATCCCGAGGATCGGCGCCACGCGGGTGCCGGTGATCTTCTTGAGCCTGTACGTGTCGAACACCACGACGCGCTCTTCCTCGTCGATATCGACTATGCCCGCCCTGCCGTCCATCTTCATGTCAGGTGGAACGCCGAACCCGTATTAGAGGGCTCGGGGACACGGTTATATAATTGCCACCGCATACTCGATTGCGGTGATGAAACGGCCCTTGCGGGCCGGGTCCACGCGGACCAGAGTTTCCTGACCCCCGTAAAGGGGGTTAGGGCGAGAATCAGTTACTTCTGATGAAGATCCTGATCCTCAAACCGGCAAGAAGCCAGTCGATGGTAATCCAAACTAACTTTATGGCATCACCACCAGCCGGCGGTACCGGTGCACCAAGAGGGAAGTCACGGTGCACCGGACTGCCCGCACTTGGCGAAATACCGTTCATCCGGAACAGGTATCTTAAGGAAACTGTGTGCGTTAGCGCTAACTCATACGGTCTTAGTTGTTTCTACCGTATCATGGGCGGAGATCGCGTTGACCCACCGGCATCCGTCCCCGTCGGAGACCCACGTCTCGCGGACCGTGAAACCGGCATCCCCTAGCAGGATGCGAAGTCCCTCCTCCGTCAGGTCCGTGTAGAAACGGCCGTCGCGGATCCCCTCGAAAGTACCGAGCTTGAAGCAGCAGAAGAACGCCCCTCCGGGACGCAGCATGGCGCGGATGCTCCTCATGACTCCGGGAAGCTCCGCGGAGGGCACGTGGAGGAGCGATGCGCAGGCCCAGATACCGTCGAAAGTGCGGCCGAGACGCATGTCCGCGATATCGACGGGGACCACCTCGATGCCCAGCCTCTCGCGTACGACGCGGCGCATGCCCTCGGAGCCGTCCGCGGGCGTGACGTCGAAGCCCGCATCGCGGAAAGCCACGGTGTCCCTGCAGGAGCCGCAGCCCAGATCGAGTATCGAAGCCCCGGGATCCAGGCACGCGACGAACCTTGAACGGGCGTCGGACATGTCCGCGCCGAAGGTGCGGTCGAAGTATCCCTCGGGGTCGGAGTCGTAGAAGTCCGACGTGAGGCTCATGCCCGCCTCGAGATCCTCTCGACCGCAGGTCCGATCCAGTCCCTCTCGGACAGGGCGTGCTGATGCATGTATGAGCCGATGGAGTTCCCGGACACCAGGCCGTCCCTGCGCTCCGAGATTCCGAGACCCCTGCGGACGTCGAACCCGAACACCGCGTCGGAAGCCGGGAACACGTCGGAGTAGTGGTACTCGTGGCCGCGCACGGTTCCGGAGAACGCGGGGTTGTCCGCGGTCGCGTCGGCAATCACGTAGGTGGGGCCGTGGCGGACGCCCGTCATGGACGCCTCTGCGTCGAAGACGCCGGCCATCTCGTGAACGTTACCGTCCTTGTCCCTTATCGAACGGCACATAGACATCAGGCCGCCGCACTCGCCGATGACAACCTTGCCGTCAGAAGAAGCGGTGCGTATCCCCTCAAGGAAGTCGCGGTTCCCGGATATGGCGGAGGCGTACAGCTCCGGGTAGCCCCCTCCGAGGTAGTACAGGTCAGCGTCCGGCAGCGCCTCCCCGTCCGTCGGGCGGAACGTCCTCACGGAGAATCCGGAGGCCTCCAGGCACTCGATGTTCTCGCGGTAGTAGAAGCAGAAGGCGTCGTCCATCGGCACCGCGGCGGTCATCCCGCAGTCCCTCTCCGTGTACGGCGACGACGTCGGGAGGTCCGCATCCGTGGACTCGACGATGTCCATCACAGCGTCCAGGTCTATCGGCTCGGTGAGCTCCTGGAGCGGCGTGATCTCGCGCTCCGCGAAGGTCTTCAGCGTCTTGAGGCCGAGGTACCTCTGCTCCAGCGCCTTGCCGGGGCTCTTGGGGATCATCCCCACCACACGGACGTCCGGGCAGTATGTCTCGAAAGCGGTCCTGAGCTTCCCGGCGTGCTGCCCGCCGGAGACGTTGTTGAGTATGACGCCGGCTATCCTCACATCCGGGTCGAACGCGCGGAAGCCGTTGACGATGGCCGCCGCGCTCCTGGTGAGCGAGCGGGCGTCGACGATGAGGATCACGGGTAGTCCGAGCAGCTTGGCGATGTACGCCGTGGACCCGAGGTCCCCGTCGCCGGAGTACCCCTCGAAGAGCCCGCGCACGCCCTCCACCACGCACACGTCCGCATCCCTGGACGCGTATCCCGCCACGTTGCGGATGACGTCGTCCCCCATGAGGAAGGAATCGAGGTTCCTGGACGGGCGGCCCGTCGCCGCCGTGTGGTACATCGGGTCGATGAAGTCCGGCCCGGCCTTGAACGCCTGGACGTCCATCGTCTTGGAGAGCCTGGACATCAGGCCGGTGGCGACGGAGGTCTTGCCGACGCCGCTGCCGGTGCCGGCGAGGACGAATCCCCTCAAAGCAGCTCCCTCAGGGTGTCCGCCGTCTCCAGCGGGACGATCTCGTGCGCGCCCATGACCAGCGAGTGCGACGCTATCTCGCCGACGGCCCATTCGCAGCCCGCGGCGAGGTAGTTGGCCAGCTGCCTGGGCTGGTCGGTGATGAGGATGTCGTCTGTGGACATGCCCGGGTACGCGTGGCAGATCCCCAGTATTATCGTGAGGTCGGGCTTGAACGCGTCCACAGCGTCCCTCATGCCCTGTCCGGCGACGGAGTACTCGTCCAGGCCGCCGACTATGGCGTCTATCTTCACGCCCTTCGACTCGAGGTCCCCCAGGATGTCGGTGCAGTACCCGCGGATCCTCGGAAGACCCTTGGTGGAATCGAGGTTCGCCACGAACAGCGTCTCGCCTCCGAGCGCCTTCCTTGCACGGTCGACCGCCTCGAACATGTCCGCGAACCTGTACGCCAGCTCCTTCTTGGCGTCCATCACGACGGCGACGCGCCCGCCCTTGGAGAGCACGTCGGCGATGTGCCTGCACACGTGCAGCTTGGTGGGGCTCGTGGCCGGCTTGATGTAGTCCTTGGACGCCATGCCGGCGTCCTTCTCCAGGCGGGTGGCCGCCTTCATCAGGGATATCTGGCGGGAGCACTCCTCCGCGTCTATGATGCCGGCGTCCCTGCCCGCCTCCAGCGCCTTGATCGCGCCGCGGGTGTTGTCCCCCATGCAGGCGTGGACGTCCACCGGGAACACGTTGGCGTCGATGGCGGCCTTCCTGATGGAGCTGGCCATGTCCTCGCCGATGATCATGCTGGCGCACGTCCCGATGACGGCAACCGTTTCAGGATGGAACCTCTCCTCCACCTGCTTCAGGGTGTTGATCAGCGGTTCGGAAGCGCCGAAGATGAGGTCGTTGTCCCTCATCGACGTGGTCACCACCCTCACGTCCGCGTTCTCCAGCGGGCGGGAGGCCATGAAGCTGCATCCCGACGGCCCGTGGACCACGATGACGTCCACGTCCATGTCGCGGAGCGTGTACATCGCGGCCACGATGGGGCTGGGACGGGGGTGGATGACCGACCTCACTGGTAGGCCTCCTTCACGAACTCGACGAGCATCTTCGCGTCCGCCGGGATCTCCGGGAACGCGCCGTCGCCGCGGGTGATTATGAGCGGGAGGCCGCGGGACTCCACCTCCTCCCTTATGCCGTCGGCGTCCATCTTGTCGCAGACCTTCCTGCTGACCGGATCGAGTATGACGAGCGCGCCGTCCAGCGCGTCCATCTCCGCCAGGCAGTCCAGGGTGCGCGCAACGGAGAGGCGCGAGATCCCGGGATTCCTCTCGAGGATCACGGTCCTGCCGTCCTCCTTCCTTATCTCGCCCCTCCCGGGGACGCCCTTGAACGATCTGAGCGAATCGAGGACGTGGTCCCTCGCGATGCCCATGCGGGAGCAGACCTCCAGCGCCAGGTCCATGGCGTTGAGGTACTCGGTTGAAACGTAACTCGGATCGAGCGTTATCTCGGACACGCCGTCGTAGTCCACGGACACCCTCAGGCCCTCGCCGAGCCTCGGCGGGGCGACGGGCTTCACGCGGGAGCGGTATCCCGTGACGTTGGGGCATATGGGCGACCAGAACGCGACCTCCTCCTCCGGAACGATGTTGACCTTGTCGGAGAAGATGTCCCTCTTCGCGTCGGATGCCTTCAGCGTGTTCCTGGCGATGCCGTAGTCCTCCGCCAGATTCGAGATGCAGGCGATGTCCGCCTTCCCGGATCCCCCGAGGGAGACCTCGGCGACGACGACGTCGTAGTCGCCGGCGGCCAGCGTCATCAGGTACGGCGGGGCGATGCTCACCTTGCGCTCGATGTAATGGCCGGCGTTGGTCCAGGGGCCCTCGCCGCGGGACGAGTGCAGCAGGACCCTCCTGCCGGTGTCGTAGAGGATCTTGGATATGAGGTAGCAGGCGCTGGTCTTGCCCTTGACGCCGGTGACCTCGATCCTGAACCTCCTGTCGTCTATCAGGCGGCCGACCGCCTGGCTGAACGTGATGACCTCGTCCGCCTCGGCCTCTCCGAGGAAGGACCTGGGGCAGTGCGCGGGAAGGACCGCGAGGTCGTACCTCCACGCCGGGGCGGTGTCCGTGATGCGGATCTCCAGGTCGTGGAGCTCCCTCCTCCTGTCCTCCGGGCAGTTGCGGTAGACGTCGACGCACGTGACGTCGTACCCCTCGGCGAGGAGGCGCCTCGCTATGAGGTCCCCGCCGTGCGTCATGTCGAGGACGAGCGCCTTCATCGCAGCCCGAGCCTCCGCAGCTTCTCGACCAGGACGTCGCAGAGCCTGGGGTCCGCGCCTATGGGCACGGCGTACTTCACCTCGACGTCGCGGCCGTCCCTGCGGACGATGCCGCCGTCTGAGAAGTTCTCGATGCCGAGCTTCCCGGGGACGTCCATGGTCAGGTGCTTGCCGAGCGAGATGAACAGCGGGAGGGCGATGACCTCCTCCGCGCCCTCGTCCATCATCCGCACGATGGTGTCCTCGATCTTGGGCTCGTCGAACTCGTTGAACCCGTAGTACACCTTCCCGTAGCCCCTCTCCTCGAGGCGCTTCGCGTTGAGTAGGACGACCTCCTTGTTGTACGGGAGCCTGGAGCCGTGGCCCATCACGATGACGCGGGTGTCCCTGCCGGGCGTGCGGAGCTCCTCGACCCTCTCCGCCAGGATGTCTGCCAGCAGGGGCTCCTCCCCGAAGGGCTGCTCTATGCGGACGCGGACCTGCTTCCCGGATATCTCCGCGGTGCCCTCGGTGGCGTCCCGGGGGAACCCGAAGTGCTTCATGGGGATGTCCCTGACGATGTGGAGCCCGGAGGCGACGAAGAACGGCAGGATGACGATGTCGTCGTAGCCGTCCGCGACCATCTCCTCCGCCGCCTCGCGTATCGAGGGGAAGGACGTCTCGTTGAACCCGACGTACACGTTGTCGTAGCCCTTGGCCCTCAGCCTGTCGGCCTGCATGTCGAGGACCCCCTTGTTGAAGGACATGGTCGAGCCGTGCCCTCCGATCATGATTCCCGTTCTCATCTGAATCGCTCCAATCTCATGCCGCCGTCCGCGTCCTCGGACGCGTCGAACAGGCGTTTCGCGAGCTCCCTGTAGCATCCCGCCATGGCGGAGTCCGGCTCGCCGGAGACCACGGTGGTCCCGCGCTCCTCGCACCTCTGCACCGCCGGGTCCCTGGGCATCCTCTGGACGACCGTGGTCCCCATCTCCGCCGCGGCCCTGTCGACGAGCGCGTCCTCGTCCTTCACGCCGCGGGAGTTCTGGATTATCCCGCCGAGCCTGGCGTACCCGTCGTTCCTCATGTCGGAGACGGCGCCGGCGATGTTGCTCGCCGCGTACAGGGCCATCATCTCCCCGGAGGTGACCACGAAAACGTCCCTGGCGTAGCCGTTCCTGATGGGCATGGCGAACCCGCCGCAGACCACGTCTCCGAGGACGTCGTAGAGTATGACGTCCGGCCTGTACACGTCGACGGCGTCCAGCTCCTCGAGCTGCTCGAACGCGGCGATTATCCCGCGTCCGGCGCATCCGACGCCGGGCCTCGGGCCGCCGCATTCGACACATAGAACGCCGCCGTCGCCCTCGAACACGATGTCCTCGAGCTCCGGGTCCGGGTTGTCCCTCATCGTCTCCAGGACTGTGGGGATCCTGCGGCCGGCCACCGCGCGGGTGGAGTCCGCCTTGGGGTCGCACCCTATCTGCATGACACGCAGCCCCGACAGGGCCAGGGCGGCGGAGACGTTCCCTACCGTGGTGGACTTCCCTATGCCGCCCTTCCCGTAGACCGCGATCCTGCGCATGCACGTGCAAAGGGAGGAGCGTATTAATACTTTGATGATGGAAAGTAACACGCGCCCGGAGCCCCGACAAACCAATTATAGCCAGGCGGGCATCCCCTGGAGCATGTTCAAGGAGTTCACCGTGCCGTCGTCCAGGGGTGACGCGGACCTCCACTGCGTGGAATGGGGCGTCGAGAACCCCAAGGCCACCGTCCAGATATCCCACGGGATGATCGAGCACATCACCAGGTACGCGGAGTTCGCCGAGTACCTGAACGGCCGCGGGTACGCCGTCATCGGGCACGACCACCTGGGTCACGGGGACACCACCCCGGACGACCTGGGCCTCATCGCCGAGGACGACGGCGACGAGCACCTGGTGGAGGACGTCTTCCTGGTCACCAAGAAGATCGACGAGATGCACCCCGGGATCCCCCACTTCATCCTGGGGCACAGCATGGGTTCGTTCGTGGTCCGCAGGTACCTCACCAGGTACGGGGACATGGTGGACGGCGCTGTGATCGTCGGGACCGGGAACCAGTCGGGTCTCTCCGTGGCGTTCGCGAAGCTCGTAGCGAGCGTGCTCGTGAAGATGAAGGGGCCCCGCTACGTCAGCCCGTTCCTCGACAAGGCGGTGCTCGGCGGGAACGACAGGAAGTTCGACGAGCCGGACCTGCCCAACAGGTGGATCTCCCGCGACCCCGAGGTCGTCAAGGCCTACAACTCGGACCCGTACTGCACCTTCTCGTTCACGGTCGCCGGCTACAGGGACCTGATGACGCTCATCCAGAAGGTCATCAGGAGGCAGGACCTGGACAGGGTGCCCAAGGGCCTGCCGATAATCCTCGTCTCCGGTGCCGACGACCCCGTCGGAGGCTTCGGCAAGGGCGTCGAGAAGGCCAAGGCCGGGATGGAGAAGGCCGGCCTGAAGCCCGGGATCAGGCTGTACGAGGGCGGGAGGCACGAGATCCTCAACGAGACCAACCGCTCGGAGGTCCGCTCGGACGTGGCCGACTGGCTCGACTCGCACGTCTCGCAGCGATCCTATCCAGAGCGCCGCCGAGCACTTGCAGGGGTGCCCGCACACCGGGCAGAGGTGCCCGTCCTCCGAGTCCACCCAGAGGTTCCAGTAGCCGGGAATGACCAGGTCGGTCCTCTCGAGCCCGTTGGCCTTCAGCGCCTTGGCGACAGGCTCCTTGCCGTCCACGTGCACCCATGCCATGGACACGGCGGTGTCGCACCCGTCCGCGCGGAACCTCTCGAGGGCGGCCTCGCACATCATGGTCCCCACTCCGTGCCTCACGGCCGTCTGGTCCACCGCGACGGAGTCCAGCAGGCCGATGAGCTTCCCGGAGCAGACGCGGTCGTTCTCCGGGCCCTCGGGGAGGGCCATCTGCTCGGGGACGTCCTCGGGCCCGAACTCCCTGCACAGGGCGAACCCTGCGTACTTCCTCCTGCCCATGGACGCCACGATGCAGAACTGCCCGGGCTCCGTCAGGGCATCGAAGAAATCCCCCTGGGAGATGTAGTCCAGCCCCAGCTGGTGCCTTCCGATCGACACCAGGTACGGTATGTCCTTCCTGTCCAGCTCCCTTATCTCGACGCTGAAATCGCCGTCCTGCATAGCTCGTCCCTCTCCTCTTCCGTGAGGTCCCGGTACTTCCCCTGGGGGAGGTCCCCGAGACGTATGTTCATGACCCTGACCCTGACGAGGCGCACCACGGTGTACCCCAGCTGCCCGCACATCCTGCGGATCTGCCTGTTGAGCCCCTGGCGCAGCACGATGCGGAACTCCCTGTCGGAGAGCCGCTCGACCTCGCACCTCTTCGTCATGCGTCCCAGTATTTGAACCCCGCTCGACATCGTTTTGACGAACCTGTCGGTGATGTCGTGGTCCACGGTGACGACGTACTCCTTCTCGTGCTCGCCCCTGGAGCGCATCACGGCGTTGGCCAGCTCCCCGTTGTTGGTCAGGAGGAGCAGCCCCTCGGAGTCCTTGTCCAGGCGCCCGATCGAGTAGATCCTCTCGGGGTACCCGATGAAGTCGATGACGTTGTCCGGGTCGTCCGGGCTCGACGTGCAGGTCACGCCGCGGGGCTTGTTGAAGGCGATGATGATGTCGCCCCCCTTCCTGGCCACCGGCTTCCCGTCGACGCGGACGTCGTCGCCGTCGGCGACCCTGTCCCCGACGACCGCGACGCGCCCGTTGATGGAGACCCTGCCCTCCTCGATCATCCTGTCGGCCGCGCGGCGCGACGCCACACCGGCCTCGCTGATGAACTTGTTGAGACGGGTCCCCTCCATGCCCCGAGGGATGGAGTGCGCCTATTTGAAGGGCTGGAGGCACGGACGGACGGCCCACCGTGGGATGCGCGGCCGCCGAAGCATCCCCAGTCACCGTTAAAGCGTGGAAGCGGATTCCC
>JAUNXZ010000142.1 GCA_030539515.1 Thermoplasmata archaeon | reverse complement strand
AGGGTTTCCGAGGAGAACGTCTGGATCGACGCCAGCGTCAACGAGAAGCTCTGGGCGAACGGCATCCGCAACCCGCCCAACAAGATCACCGTCAAGGCCGTCAAGTTCGAGGACGGGCTTGTCGAGGTCTCCCTCGCGGAGTGATTCGAATGATGAGGCTCTCGCGCTATTCGGGCAGTCCCAACATCGCCGTCTTCTCGACGGCGTGCGAGAGCCTCGCCCTTACCGCCGCCGACGCCTCCCCCGAGTTCGTCAGGACCCTGGAGGAGGCGCTCGGCGTCGATGTTATCAAGATGACCGTGGCCGGGTCCTTCGTGGTGGGTTCGCTCGTCGCGATGAACTCCAACGGCGCGGTCGTGTCCGACCTCGCGGACGACGACGAGCTCGCGAAGATCCGCGAGAGGCTCCCCGTTGTCCGCATCGAGGACAGGCTCAACGCCGCCGGGAACAACATCCTGGTCAACGACCACGGCGCCATCGTCAGCCCGGAGTACTCCGAGGCCGCCGCCCGCATGATCGGGGAGGCGCTCGGGGTGGAGGCTGTGCGCTCGTCCATCGGCGGGATCAACACCGTCGGCTCGGTGTGCAGGGTCACCAACAAAGGGTGCGTCTGCCACATGGAGGCCTCCGACGAGGAGATCGCCCTCATCAAGGACGTCCTCAAGGTCGAGGCCGTCCGCACCACCGTAAACCACGGCGTGCGCGCGGTGGGAGCCGGCATCGTGGCCAACTCCAACGGGGCCGTCGTCGGGGACGAGACGACGCCCATCGAGATGGGCAGGATCGAGGAAGGCCTCGTCCTGTACTGACCCGGATGTTCTCAGCTGGTGAAAACCCAGCATTCCTTGATCTCGGGCAGGTCCTCGGGCATGAGGTCCACCTCGTTGCCCACGTACGCCACGGCATCCTCGGGGATCATCGAGAGGAAGTCGTCCAGCGGAGTCAGCGGAATGGACAGCCCGCCCACCCTGTAGTGCATGGGCACGATGATGTGCGGGTTCACCCTCTCGATGAACTCGCGGACCTCGGCCAGGTGCATGGTGAAGATCTCGCCCACCGGCACGAACAGCAGGTCCACGCCCCTGATCGCCGCGATGACGTCGTCGTCCGGCATGGCGCCCAGGTCCCCGCAGTGGCAGATGCTGAGCCCGTCCATGGAGAACAGGTACATGGTGTTCCTCCCCCGCTCCTCGCCGCGCTTGGCGTCGTGGAACGTGGGGAGGCCCCGGACCTTGAGGCCCTTCACCTCGAACTCCCCGTCGCGGGCCATGACGTCCTCGTGGTTCCCGCGCACGATGCGCGCCGCGCAGTGGTCGTAGTGGTCGTGCGTCATGAGCACCGCGTCGGCCGTGACCACCGGCGTCTTGATGCCGATGGACTTGCCGTCGTGCGGATCGACGACGACGGTCAGTCCGGAATCCGCGAATTCGAAGCAGGAGTGGCCGTGCTGTACGATCCTCATGGGGCCTAGCCATCGGGTGTCCCCAATATAATGATGACGCGACCGATTCCGAACGTCCGTACAGAATCCATATTAATCGAGACCAGGATGCGGGTCCCATGAAGAAGACTCTGGTCCTGGTCGTCGACAGGGACGACGACTTCGGCGTCAAGGGGAAGGTGAACACTCCGGTCATCGGGGTGCAGAACTGCCTCGACGCGGCCACAGCCTTCGGAATCGCGGACCCCGAGGACTCGGACCTCAACGCCCTCTACGCGGCGGTGAGCGCCTGCCTCGAGCTCCAGGAGGACGGCCGCGAGGCGGACGTCGCGCTCATCTGCGGGGACGAGAAGGTGGGGCACCGCTCCGACCTGGCGCTCGTCGCCCAGCTGGAGGAGGTCCTGGACGAGATCGAGCCCGACAGCGTCGTCCTGGTAGGCGACGGGGCGGAGGACGAGTACATCTACCCCATCATATCGTCCCGCGCCCACGTGGACTCGGTCCGCAAGGTCTACGTGAAGCAGGCCCCCGGACTGGAGGGCACGTTCTACATCATCAGCAAGATGCTGTCCGACCCGGACAAGAGGAAGAGGTTCATGATCCCCCTCGGCCTGCTGATCATCGCCATATCCCTGCTGTTCCTGATCCCCGGGTTCCTGGTGTACCTGGCGGACCGCCAGCCGACGACGCTGAGCGGCCTGTCCGGCTCCATGGCCCTGTTCCTGATCGGTCTGATCATCCTGCTGTACGGGTACAACACCACGGAGAGGCTGCACGACATGAGGAGGAACATCATGGCCTCCCTGGTCGGCAGGACCACGCCCATCATCTTCCTGTGCCTGGCCATCGCGGTCGTGGGCATCATGGCCGCGTACTCCGCGGTCGAGATCGGGAACCTCTACCTGAGGAACGACGTCGCGAGGGGCGCGTACTTCATCTCCACCATGGTGTGGCCGATAATCATCGCCATCCTGCTGTACCAGGCCGGGCTCGTCATCGACCGGTTCATGAAGGACAAGGAGGTCGGGATCTCGGTGGTGTTCACCTGCCTCGGCCTGGCGAGCCTCGGGCTCGTGGCGTCCGGCATCCTGGACGTCGGGCTGGGCTACATCAACACCGGCTACGGGATCAACGTCGGGATCATCGAGATCATTCTCGGGATCGTCCTGTCCATCTCCAGCAACGTGCTGAAGCAGAGGATGGTCCCCCACTTCGAGGAGCCCGCCGATGAGGCACTCCGATTGGGACCCCGTCTACGAGAGGATACTCGAGGACATGGGGTACTCGCGCGGGGAGGACGAGGCCTGCGTGCGCATCCTCAAGGGCGTCACCATGGGCTCCGACCTCGTCGATCCGGACGACATCCGCTTCGAATCAACGTCCACGGTGTTCGGCGACGGCCCCTGCCTGGAGGAGGACGTCTCCAGACACCCCCCGGAGGGCACCCTCGTCGCCTCGGGATCCTCCGTGAGGAGGCTGCTGGCCCTGGGGATCGCGCCGGACGCGGTGGTCACGGACCTGGACGGGGACATCCAATCCCAGCTGGAGGCCAGCCGTTCGGGCGCGGTGACTTTCATACACGCCCACGGGGACAACTGCGACCTCGTCCGCCAATATGCCGGCAGGTTCGAGGGCCCCGTGGTCCTCACGACCCAGTCCCGTCCCGAGAACACCGTCTTCGACTTCGGCGGGTTCACCGACGGGGACCGGGCCGTGTGCATAGCGCAGGAGATGGGCTCCAGGCGCGTCGTCCTGGAGGGGTTCGACTTCCTGAACCCCACGCCCAAGGAGGGCTCCGACCC
>JAUNXZ010000141.1:1833-3246 GCA_030539515.1 Thermoplasmata archaeon | reverse complement strand
TCGACCCACGGGACCCTGAACATGATGACCCTCTCGGGCTCGACGAGCCTCTCGATGATGCCGTTGGCCTGGAGCTCGGGCCTGGCCTCGACGACCGGCTGGAGGGACTCGAGGACCTCCTCCACTGCCTGGAGGAACTCCTTCTGCTCGGGGTTGCGCTGCACAAGTCCGTCGTAGACGGATTTCAGATAGGCGTTGGTTATAGCCATACAAATGCACACCTTTGGACCTCTCGGCCCATGCTTTTGGATTTTCATGCCCCTATTAAATGGGTTGGGTGTCTATTCTGGGGCCTTCTGAGCATCTATCTATGTTCAAATCGGACACATGGACATGCAATCGGACATCTGATTTCAGGATAGACGAATGTCGATTGCTATTGAGTCACATAAATCACGGGTTCCTCGGCGCGGTTCCGGCCGGGATTTATAATACTGAAATCCTCTTCACCGCCATGGAATCCCCCGGCGCCGCCAAGGCGGCCGTTCTCGCGTTGGTTCTCGCGGCGGTGCTGCTGTGCATCCCGTCCTCGGACGGTGCAGGCACCGCGGTCGCCGAGATCGAGGGGGGTTCGCAGTACTCTTCGCTCTCAGCGGCGGTGGCCGACGCATCCGACGGGGACACGATACTCCTGCTGGCGGACGACGCGTCGACCGCCGCGGTGCAGGTGGCCGTGTCTCTGACGATAGACGGGCAGGGCCACTCGTTCCGCGGGAGGCTGGTGCTCCAGCACTCATCGGAGGGCGCCTCCCTCGAGGTGCGCGACCTGGTGATGAACGGCGGCTCCGGGCCCCTGGTGGGCGGGACCCCGTCCTCGCCGGTGGCGCTGACGCTGTCCGGATGCACCTTCGCCTCGTCGGCGTCCGTTCTCGTGTCCGCGGAGTGCTGCTCGTCGCTGACCGTCTCGGACTGCTCCTTCGCCGCGTCCGGCCAGACGGCTCTGGCCGTCGCCGTCGCGGGAGGGGAGTGCTCCTCGGTGTCGGTCACAGGGTGCACGTTCACCGGGGCGTGCTCCGGGCCCGTGATGTCGTTCTCGCAGGAATCCGCGACGTCTACGGTAGCGGAGGGGACCATCGGCTCGCTGACCGTCTCGGGATGCGACTTCTCCGGCATCGAGGCGGACGAGGACGTCCGCATCGGATCCGGTTCGGAGCGCTCGTCGGCGTTCGCCGCTTCTGTTTCAGCACAGTCCGCGACGGACGTGGTGCTGGAGACTGGTTCGGGGACGATCGGGGCCGCGCTGTCCGCGGGCGCCCGCCTGTCATCGTCGGCCGAGTACTCCGAGTCGTGGTCTTGGGACGTCTCCGTCACGGGCACGGTTTCCCTGACGGGAACGCCGGGATCCGCCGCGGACGTCTGCGCGGTCGGGCGCATCACCATCTCCGACTACACCGGGGCGGTCTGGTTCGACTC
>JAUNXZ010000141.1:0-1733 GCA_030539515.1 Thermoplasmata archaeon | reverse complement strand
TCGAGGTCTACGGGATAATGACCAACGACGTGGACAACAACGACGGGACCATCAACGCCCACAGCGGGTGCACCATATCCGGGGAGATCACCGGAAACGCCGTCGTGAACCCCGTTCCGGCCACCGTCACGACGGTCCTGACCGCCGTGGCGGGCCAGGAGTTCTCGTTCTCCATCTCGCCCGAGGAGGGCACCTCCGTCACCGGATACGAGGGGCCGTCGTGGCTCACCATGTCCGGCGGGGTCCTGTCCGGGACCCCGACGTCCGTCGGGACCTACGACGTCACCGTCACCGCCGCGTCGGCGGAGTACTCCCTGACGCTGCAGTACAGGATAGTGGTGTCCGAGGCCCCCGGGGAGTCCGGATGGTCCGCTTCCACGATCCTGTGCGTCATCGTGGCCGTCATCGCGGTGATCGCAGTCGCGGCGATAGTCCTCCGCTGGTTCGGGAGGATATGAGGCCCGCCCGGAGGCGGGCCGTGAGAAGTAACGCGTTTCTCCGGGGTGTGCCCGGGATCAGTTCCTCAGCCAGTGGAACTCCTTCATGCTCCTGACGCCCAGCTCGCCGGACCTGGCGACCTTGATGGAGCCGACGGCTATCTCGGCTCCCTGGACGGTGGTCATGAAGGGTATCTCCAGCTCGACGGCCAGGCGCCTCATGGTGTAGCCGTCGCGGATGGCTCCGGACCTCTGGGTCGGGGTGTTGATGACCAGGTTGATCTTCCCGTCCCTCATGAGGCCCACGGCGTTGGGCTTCTGGTTCTCGTCCAGCCTGAACACGGGCACGTTGTCGATGCCGTGCTCCCTCAGGTAGGTCGAGGTGCCCTTCGTCGCGTATATCGTGAAGCCCATGTCCGCCAGGTCCTTGGCGGGCCCGAGGATGCGCTCCTTGTCGTTGTCGTTGACGGTGATGTACACCCCGCCCTCCTTCGGCAGCTTGTTGCCGGCGGCGATGAGCGCCTTGTAGCAGGCGGTGTGGAAGTCCTCGTCGATCCCCATGACCTCCCCGGTGCTCTTCATCTCGGGGGTCAGGATGGAATCCACTCCCGGGAGCTTGAGGAAGGGGAACACGGACGCCTTGACGGCGAAGTGGTCGATGGGGCGGTAGCCCTCGAGGCCGAAGTCCTTCAGGGTCTTCCCGAGCATGATCTTGACGCCGATCTTCGCCAGGGGCACGCCGGTGGCCTTGGAGATGAACGGCACGGTCCTGGACGCCCTGGGGTTGGCCTCGATCATGTAGACCTGCCCGTCCTTGACGGCGAGCTGCAGGTTCATCAGGCCCTTGATCTCCAGCGCGAGGGCAACCTTCCTGGTGATGTCGACGATCTCGTCGATGATCTCCTGGGGGATGGTGAACGGCGGGAGAACCATGGTGGCGTCGCCGGAGTGGCATCCTGCGTACTCCACGTGCTCCATGATTCCGCCGATATAGACGTCGGTGCCGTCGGAGACGCAGTCCACGTCGATCTCGATGGCTTCCGTCAGGTACTTGTCCACGAGGATCGGGTGGTTGCGCGAGACGCGCACGGCGGTGTCCACGTAGGTCTTCAGCTCCTCGGTGGAGTAGACGATCTCCATCGCGCGCCCTCCGAGGACGTAGGACGGCCTGACGAGGACGGGGTATCCGATTCCCTCGGCCAGGTCCCTGACCTCCTCGAACGAGTATCCGGTCCCGGACTTGGGCTGCTTGATGCCCAGCTGGTCCATGAGGGCGGAGAACCTCCTCCTGTCCTC
>JAUNXZ010000140.1 GCA_030539515.1 Thermoplasmata archaeon | reverse complement strand
GGTGGTGTGAGAGGGTCGGAACGGGAAGAACCCCGTTCCGCCCTACTCGATTCACGGGCACAGTCGGTTCCCGATCCTCAGCCCCCTCGGAAGGCGGACGTCGAATCTGTAGCCCTCGGGCATGTCCGACAGGGCCCCTCCGGCGCAGTATGTCAGGTCCCTGTCGTACCCTACCGTGACGGACACGTCGTCGTGCCCTGCGGCCAGGCCCTCGGACAGGATCCTGGCGGCGGCCCCGCAGGCCTCCTCCGCGGTCAGGTAGAAGCGGTTGAGGACGGTGGTCCTCTTCCCGTCCACCACCGACTCGCGGACGACGTAGCTCAGCGTCTCGCCGGTCCCGTCGACGGGTATGGAGGTGTGGCGGCGCATCACGCGCCCCTTGCAGTCGAGGCACCTCCCCTCGGGGTCCGTCCCGTCCGCCAGCATGCGCTCCAGCTCCTCGGTGCGCTTCAGGGGGATCGTCGTCCATCCGGTCCAGGTCCCGTCCTCGTTGTACGATCCCGGGTCGTCGGACAGCGGCCTCCAGAACGCGGCCATCTCCCCGTCGCTGACCACGAACCCCCATCCATACCTCCAGACCTCCTCTCCCAGGCCCTCGAGGCGCTCGGCCTCGATCCTAATGCGGTTCTCGTTCTCGTTCATGTATTCCCTCCGCCCGGATATGCTCCGGGCATCCATGACCACGCCCGGGCGCCGTATTTAGCCGGGGCGGGAGGTGTTTCATAATGTGTTGACGTGCCGGGGTCGGTCGCATGGGAGCAACCAATCCAGATGTCTGGCCATCCGATTTCACCCCGATTCCGAGCCCGGATTTTGAGCGCACAACACGCTTCGGGGCCCCCTTTCCAGAGGGGTAAACACGGGTTCAAGCCCGCCCTCCGCTGGTGTTCCATTTTTCTACGCCCTAGCGGAATCCACCTGCGTGACAACCGATTCTGCCGTTACGGGGGTGTGGGAGCGATGTTCTCCGGGGAGGAGGTCTCCCGCGCCGTATCCTCGAGGCTCGCCGACGCGGGGATCATCCCGTGCGACGAGGCGGAGGTCTGCATATCCAACGGGTTCCGCTGCGCGAAGCTGGCCGAGGGCGTCTGGATAAAGATGCAGCTCTGCGGCGAGACGGACCCGGACCAGGCCGTCGTGGCCATCGCCGAGTACGCGGACGTGCTGGCCGAGGCGTGGCCTGCCATGGACGTCCTGGCGGACCGCATCATCGGCCGCTACTACCGCACCCACGGGACCCCGCAGTTCCGTCCGCTGCGCGCAGAGCGTGCCGACTCTTCATCGGGCACCACCGAGACTGTCCGCGACGGTGACTCCGGGGATTCCGGCGACGGAAGGCCCGACGAGGAAGGCCGCAGGATCGAATGCGACGAAGGCAGGGACGACAAGGTGGCGGAGGGCGCCCCCGCGGAGTCCGAGGAGGACGGAGGTGACGAGGAGATCGTCGTGCCCACCGAGGACGACCCTGCCGAGGGCGAGAGGCAGGAGTCGGTGCCCAAGGCATCCGACGACGGCGACGCCCCGGAGATCGAGCCGGAGCCGCCGAGGATGGAGGACGGACGCTTCATGCCCAGGGAGTTCCCCATGCTGCTGGAGCTGCTCAGGAGGGGCAAGTTCGTCTGCCTGATCGGGCCCACCGGCACGGGGAAGTCCGAGATGGTGAAGGATGCCGCCAGGATCCTGGGGAGGAACCTGTTCGTGTGCACCGCGCCCCAGATGTCCTACGACATAACCGGATTCGTCGACGCCCACGGGCGCTACGTCCGCAAGCCGTTCTCCGAGGCGTTCATGGACGGCGGGATCTGCCTCATGGACGAGATCGACCGCGCCGGGCCGGAGGCGCTCATCGCGATGAACGCGCCGGTGGCGAACTCGATCATGTACATCGAGGGCGTCGGCCAGTGCGAGCGCCACCCCGACTTCGTATTCGTGGCCACGGCCAACACCGCCGGCACCGGTGCCGACCAGGAGTACGTCACCGCCAACCAGCTGGACGCCTCGACCCGCGACCGCCTGATCTACCTGAGGGTGGACTACGACGAGAACATCGAGCTGGAGTGCGCCGGCGGCGACAGGGAGCTGGTGGACTTCGCCCACTCCTGGAGGAGGGCCTGCGAGGAGTCCGGCGTGACAAACGCGCTGTTCACCTACCGCGGCATCCGCGAGTTCTCAGAGCTCGCAGCGGACCCGATGTTCGGGCCGCAGATGGCGATCGAGATGGCCCTGGTGAAGTGCGCCCTGCCGAGGGACACCCTGCTCGTGGTCCGGAAGCGCATGGACTGCGCCAACCGCTACGCCGAGGCTCTGGACTCCTACATCTCCGGCATGAGGGAGTCGCTCCTGAGATGAACTCACGGAGCCTGACCGTCCGGGACGGCGACCTCGAGGTCCCCGTCCTCGTGGAGGAGTTCTCCGACTCCGGGGACCTGCTCCGCACGCTGGAGTCGCGCGAGGCGTGGTCCTCGCTCTCGAGGTTCGACTACATCCACGGCGCCGTTCCGTATGATCCGGAGTGGAGCGGTTTCTCCGACGGGTCCTACCTGAGGGACAGGCTGGAGCACGGGATACGCGACGACCGTCTGGCCAGGGAGGCCAGGAGGTTCGCGGACGAGGCCAAGGCGACGCAGCAGGAGAGGCTCAGGAAGGTTGAGCTGAAGATGTGCGGCGGTGTCGTCAGCGTCCCGTCGTACCTCAGCGGGTTCCCACGCAACATGTGGATGGTGACGCGCCAGCGCGTCCCGTCCCGCGTGCTACACATGTGCATCGACGCCGGCCTGAGCTTCGCCAATTCGGCGAAGGACTACAGGGATGTCGGCGAGGCCGTCGTCAAGACGATCGCAGGCCTGGAGGGCGCGGGGTACAGAGTCAGGGTGACCGCGGTGATCTCGGTGCACGAGTACATGCGCGGGGAGATCCTGATGATGGGCCTCCCGCTGAAGAGGGAGGGCGAGGTCATGGACTTCACCCGCGTGCTCTACCCGCTGACCGACGTGAGCTTCTTCCGCGGCGTGGGCTTCTCGTGGCTCGCCACGAACCCGGCGTTCAACCCGGCGGATTCCGGGCTGGGCAACGAGACGCAGTGCGCGTTCACCTCGTCGAATGTGGACGAGAGGCTGCGCGAGCTCTACGAGGCCGCCTTCGGCGGCAACGCGGAGTACCTCCCGCTGAGGGACATGGCGAAGATGTCCCGCAGGGGGATGAGTCCGGACGGCCTGCGCGGGTACGTCGAGGCGAGGATGCTCGACACCGGGATCTGAACAATCTTCTGTATGTATTCCTCAAATACCTCAATTATTTTTCCTC
>JAUNXZ010000139.1 GCA_030539515.1 Thermoplasmata archaeon | reverse complement strand
GTCCGCGTCAAGGTCAGGGACGAGAGGATCCCGGAGCTGGGCGACAAGTTCTGCTCCAGGTTCGGACAGAAGGGAGTCGTCGGAAGGCTCGTCGACCAGCGCGACATGCCCTTCACGTCCGACGGAATCACCCCGGACCTCGTGGTCAACCCCCACGGAATCCCGTCCCGTATGACCATCGGGCACGTGCTCGAGATGATCGCGGGAAGGGTTGGCTCCATGGAGGGCCGCATCATCGACGGAACCGCCTTCTCCGGGGAGTCCGAGGACTCCATCCGCGACGGGCTCGTGAGGAACGGGTTCAAGAGGGACGGGAAGGAGGTCATGTACGACGGCAGGACCGGCCGCATGATCCAGACCGAGGTCTACACCGGCGTCATCTTCTACGAGAAGCTGCACCACATGGTCAGCGGGAAGATGCACGTCAGGTCCAGGGGACCCGTGCAGATCCTCACCAGGCAGCCCACCGAGGGACGCTCCAGGCAGGGAGGCCTCAGGTTCGGAGAGATGGAGAGGGACTGCCTCACCGGCCACGGCGCCGCCATGGTCATCAAGGACAGGCTGCTGGACGAGTCCGACGGAACCGTCCAGTACATCTGCGGAAACCCGCGCTGCGGGCACATCGCAATCAAGGACAGGAACGGCGTGCTGTACTGCCCCGTGTGCAAGAACCACACCCACATCTACCCGGTTCAGACATCGTACGCGTTCAAGCTGCTGATGGACGAGCTGCTGAGCATGGGTGTCGCCATGAGGCTCCAGCTGGAGGACCTGAGATGACAGCAGGAATCACGAAAAGGATTGGATCGATCAAGTTCTCCTGCGTCTCGCCCGACGAGATCAGGAAGATGTCCGCGACGAAGATCATCACCGCGGACACCTACGACGACGAGGGGTACCCGATCGAGATGGGACTGATGGACTCCCACATGGGCGTCATCGAGCCCGGTCTCCGCTGCAAGACCTGCGGATGCAAGGTCGACGAGTGCCCCGGACACTTCGGGCACATCGACCTGGCGCTCCCGGTCATCCACGTCGGATTCATCAAGGACATCAAGATGCTCCTGGAGTCCACGTGCTGCCAGTGCGGCAGGCTGATGCTCTCCGAGGACCAGATCAGGGCCCGCCTGGACAGCATGGAGAAGATGGAGGAGTTCGGCGGGGACACCGTCGAGTTCAAGAACTACTCCAAGGAGACCGCCAAGGACGCGTCCGGCAAGGGCGTCTGCCCCTACTGCGGCGCCGAGCAGATCAAGATCAAGCTCGACAAGCCCACCACCTTCAGGGAGGTCAACGACAACCACAAGCTGACCCCGAAGGAGGTCCGCGAGAGGCTGGAGGCCATCCCCGACGACGACCTCAGGGCCCTGGGCATCGACCCGGAGACCTGCAGGCCCGAGTGGATGGTGCTCACCGCGCTCGCCGTGCCCCCCGTGACCGTCAGGCCCTCGATCACCCTCGAGTCCGGGGACAGGTCCGAGGACGACCTGACCCACAAGCTCGTCGACGTGCTGAGGATCAACCAGAGGCTGAGGGAGAACCGCGACTCCGGTGCGCCCCAGCTGATCGTCGAGGACCTGTGGGAGCTCCTGCAGTACCACGTCACCACCTACTTCGACAATCAGACGTCCGGCATCCCGCCCGCGAGGCACAGGTCCGGACGCCCCCTCAAGACCCTGGCCCAGAGGCTCAAGGGCAAGGAGGGGCGCTTCAGGTCCAACCTGTCCGGTAAGCGTGTCAACTTCAGCGCCCGTACCGTCATCTCCCCGGACCCCCTGCTCTCGATCAACGAGGTCGGGGTGCCGGTGTTCGCGGCCAGGGAGCTCACCGTGCCCGTCCACGTGAACGCGCACAACATCGCGAAGATCCGCGAGCTCGTCGCCCGCGGCCCCAATCCCCCCGAGGACAAGCCCTACAAGCCCGGCGTGAACTACGTCATCCGTTCCGACGGCAGGAGGATCAGGGTCACCGAGAAGAACTCCGCCGACGTGGCGGAGGGCCTCGACATCGACTACGTGGTCGAGAGGCAGCTCATCGACGGCGACATCGTCCTGTTCAACAGGCAGCCCTCGCTGCACAGGATGTCCATGATGGGCCACCGCGTCAGGATCATGGACGGACGCACCTTCAGGTTCAACCTCTGCGTCTGCCCGCCCTACAACGCCGACTTCGACGGCGACGAGATGAACCTGCACGTCCTGCAGTCCGAGGAGGCCCGCGCCGAGGCGCGCATCCTCATGCTGGTCCAGGAGAACATCCTGTCGCCCAGGTACGGAGGGCCGATCATCGGGGCCATCCACGACCACATCACCGGCGCCTACTTCCTGACCCACGGGGACACCAGGTTCGACAGGTTCGAGGCCATGAACATCATGTTCAAGCTCGGCGACGTCGAGATCCCCGAGCCGTTCATCGACGACAAGGGCAAGCAGTACTGGACCGGCAAGCAGCTGTTCTCCACCGTGCTGCCCGAGGACTTCAAGACGACGTTCAAGGCCAACATCTGCCAGAGCTGCACCGTGTGCAAGAAGGAGCAGTGCGAGTACGACGCCTACGTCAAGATCCGCGAGGGCAAGCTCATCTGCGGAACCATCGACGTCAAGGGCATCGGGAACAGCAAGGGGAAGATCCTCGACCGCATCGCCAGGGACTACGGCGCGGACCGCGCGGCCAAGTTCATCAACCAGGTCACCAGGCTCGCCCTCGGCTCCATCATGAACCACGGGTTCAGCACCGGCATCGGCGACGAGGACATACCCGAGGAGGCGGCCCTGCAGATCGCCAACAACACCCAGGACTGCATCGACAAGGTGTCCGAGCTGGTCCAGTCCTATCAGGACGGGACCCTCGAGCAGATGCCCGGCAGGTCCCTGAGGGAGACCCTCGAGGTGAGCGTCATGAAGGTCCTCGGAGAGGCCCGTGACGGAGCCGGAAAGATCGCCGGGAAGCACCTGGGAATGTCCAACCCCGCCGTCATCATGGCCAAGGCCGGTGCCCGCGGATCGATGCTCAACCTGTCCCAGATGGCCGGCTGCGTCGGTCAGCAGGCCGTCCGTGGAGAGAGGCTCGCCAGGGGATACTGGAACAGGACCCTGCCCCACTTCGAGAAGGGGGACCTGGGCGCGTACGCCAGGGGATTCTGCTCCAACTCCTACAAATCGGGGCTGTCCCCGACCGAGTTCTTCTTCCACGCCATGGGAGGAAGGGAGGGACTGGTCGATACCGCCGTCCGTACATCCAGGTCCGGATACATGCAGAGGCGTCTCGTCTCCGCCCTGGAGGACCTGAAGCTCACGTCCGACGGGACCGTCAGGAACACCGCCGG
>JAUNXZ010000025.1 GCA_030539515.1 Thermoplasmata archaeon | reverse complement strand
ACTCGTTGAAGAAGTCGGGGTTCGGTGAAACCATAGTATCCGAACCGTGCCACACAGTCGGTGTATTTAATCGATGCAGGTTGCTGGCCATGGGTATTACCCTATTGGGTAATCCTTAATCAAAGCTGTCTCGCCTTGAGCGCGTTGATGAGCCTCGAAACCTGCCTCGTCTCCTCCCTGTAGAGGGCGGTGATCGAGTGGCGGAGCATCTTCGGGTCCACCGCGCTCTTGAGGCGGAGGTTCCTCCTCGTGAGCAGGTACTCGTCCACGAAGAAGCTCTTGTTGGACCCGAGCAGCTCGGGCAGGGAGAACGTCTCGGAGTCGATGGTGTACTCGCGGTCCTCGGAGTCGAGGAACATGAACGCGACCCTCTGCGCCCCGTACTTGTAGCGTATGAACGACGGGCCGTTGTCCACCATGACCATCCCCATGTACCCGATCTCGTCCATCTCGAACTCGTCCGCGTCGAACAGGTACAGGGGGTCGTCGATGATCGCGAGGTCGGCGCGGTCCTCCCTCAGCATCCTGATGTTGTACTCGTCGCCGGAGACCACGATGTTCGCGTCCGGAATCCTCAGCGAGGAAACGACGGACATGAGGAGGTCCTCGGTGACCGGGCTGCAGCACACGGTGAACCAGCGGGACCTGTCGCAGCGGTTGTCCATGGAGCGGGCGACGGAGGCGACCTCCAGGCCCTCCTCGGTGAGGCGGGAGCCGGCGGGGGTGGTCTTGAGGACCGGGGACCCCACGGCCTCCTCGATGGACGCGACGTACTTGTGCAGCACCGGGACGGATATCCCCAGCTTCCTGGCGGCGGCCGTCTGGCTGCCGGTGTCCTGGACGGCGAGGAGCGCCTCCAGCTGGCGCCTGGTCACGGGCTTGCCGTTGATGGTCTGGGATGTCTGGACGCGGATCTGCACGCCGGAGGCATTACCTTTGGGGGTAATAATGTTCCGCGGGAGCCCGGTGGAAGGATGATATAGGCACCCGCCGTTCAACCGCCCATGGCAGGGAACGGCAGGACGGCTGTTGTGGGGCTCGGCAGCCCGATCATGTGCGACGACGCTGTGGGCCTGAGGGTCTCGCAGGCGATAAGAGACATGGACCTCGACGGCGTGGACTGCTTCGAGGAGGCCGTCGGCGGCCTGGACATCCTGCCTGTCATCCACGGGTACACGCACGCCATCATCGTCGACGCCATCCAGACCGGGGAGTACGGGCCGGGGACGGTCATGCTGTTCACCGAGAAGGACTTCGACGAGGTCATAACGCACGCGTCGACCCACGACGTGAACCTGCCCACGGCCATAAAGATCGGGCGCCAGATGGACCCGGAGCTCATGCCCGACACGATACGCTTCGTGGCGATCGAGGTGCAGGACATCAAGACTGTCACCGAGACCATGACGCCCGAGGTCGAGGCCGCGGTGGACAGCGCCCGCAGGGCGGTGCTCCACCTTATGGAAGAGGCCGGAAGCCTCCGATCGGAAGCGCACCACCGACACCGGCAGGCCGCTCCTCCCGAGGATGCCCGCGATCTCCCCCGCCTCGTCGTCCGACAGGGACGGGTCCCCCTCTATCGAGTAGTCGCGGTCGACCTCCCCGTACTTCCCGACGCCAAGCTTGTGGTACGGGAGCAGCTCTATGTGGTCAAGGCGGGTGCCGCGGGATATCCTGCCCAGGTACTCGGCGGTGTCCGCGAGCATCCCGCGGCCGTCGTTGTATCCCTTCAGCATCGGCATGCGCACGACTACGCGCGCCCCCGCGCCGAGGATCGCCTCCAGGTTGGACAGTATCCTCCCGTTGCCGCGGCCCGTGAGCTCGCGGTGGAGGCCGTCGTCGAACGCCTTCAGGTCGTAGAGGAAGGTGTCCACCAGGGGGACGAGGCGGAGCATCGTCTCCTCCGGGGCGAACCCGCAGGTCTCTATGGCAGTGTCTATACCGCGCGCCCTGCACTCGGCCAGGACCCTGGCGGCGAAGTCCGCCTGCATGGTCACCTCCCCTCCGCCGAGCGTGACGCCCCCGCCCGACGTCATGTAGAACACCTCGTCCTTGAGGACCTCGGACATGACCTCCTCCAGGGTCATGTCCCTGCCGCAGACGGTCAGCGCGCGGGCGGGACACCTGGCGGCGCAGGACCCGCAGCCCGTGCACTCGACGGACCTGTCCACGAGGTGGGCGAACGAGTCCCCGTCCGGGACGAGGGAGTGGGCGCCGAGCGGGCACCTGGCGGCGCACTCGCCGCAGCCGGTGCAGAGGCTCCTCATGAGCATCACCTGCCGGGCAGGCGAGATGCTCTCCGGGTTGGAGCACCACCTGCACCTGAGCGGGCACCCCTTGAAGAAGACCAGCGTGCGTATGCCGCGGCCGTCGTAGAGCGAGTACCTCTGGATGTTGAACACCCTGCCGGTCGGAGCTTCCATGCTATCACGTCCCTGATTCTGGAGATAAGACGGCGGGGAATAGGAGGTCTTTCGATCCCCGCCTGTTTAGAGTCAGTTCGTGTACCAGGCCGGGAGGTACTTGTCCAGGAGGTCGCGGCCGTAGTCCGTGATCTCGTAGAAGCACTCCAGCCCGCCCGCGTCGTCCATCGTGACGCGGGTCTCCTCGGCGATGCCGTTGGCCTGCATGGACAGGAAGTCCTCGACCAGCTTCTTCTCGGTGAAGAACTTCCTGTCCCCGTACTCGGAGCCGAGCGCGGCGATGGCCGTCCTGGGGGACGCCTCGTCGACCGACGCCAGGTAGTCCATGAGCCTGAACCTGAACGGCAGCATGCGGGTCATCCCGACACCTCCGCCTCGGGGTCCCCTCCGCGGCTCCTGTGCAGGAACTCCCTGGGGTCCACGGACACTATGATGGATCCGATCAGCACCAGCACGACGCCCACCGCGATGAACGGGAGCGCCCCGATGCTCTCCTGGTACGCGAAGTACCCGAGGGCGCTTCCGGGCAGGATGATGAGCATGCTGATGATGGGCGTCCAGGCGGCGTAGGTGACGTTGAGGGCCATCCCCCTGCCAACGCCGATCATGTTGTTGGCGCGGTACCAGCAGAGGAACGAGACGGCTCCGGCCAGGCCGGAGAGCATGGCGATTCCGAAGGTTCCCGTGGTGACGATGTCGCAGAACGCGTCGAACCCGGAGATCCCGGTGGCCGTGTCGGGGAACACCGTGAGGAACCCGACGAACACCACCAGGGACGTGATGCCGGAGGTGATGAACCTGATGTTGACCGCGATCTTGGGGTCGATCATGGGCGTGCCGTAGGCGGCGACGGTCCCCTCGAAGCCCCATCCGATGGCGGCCACGAGGAAGCAGACGATGCCGAGGTAGAACGTGGAGCCCACGTCCAGGGCGTTGCCGGTGAGGCCGATGACGATGGCGCCCATGACGCTGATGGCGATGCCGGCCCACACGCGCCTGGCCATGACCTGGCGCAGGATGACGCGGCCGAGCAGGACGCCGAACACCACGTACAGCGCCGATATGGGTCCGGCGAACGCGGCCGCATCCGTCCCGAACCCTATGTAGTATGCCCCTTGGGCCATCGGCCCACCTATCAGGCCGCAGACCATCATGATCATGCCGGGCTTGGTCCTGAAGGAGTTGACGAGCTCCCTCCCCCTGCCCTGGGCCACGTTGTATATCGTCAGGTACGCGGCGGCGAACAGGTCGTTGAACGCCACGAACACCAGCGGCGCGATGATCGCGGCCGCGTAGCACGCGGCGTCGCCGGGCGACACGTAGCAGTAGTTGTAGATCGTCGTGAAGGACCAGTACCACAGCCCTCCCACCAGGGCGCCGTTGAGTCCGTACGTGAGTCCGGACACCACGCCGCTGGCCGTCCCGGCCCTGTTCATGGAGGCCCTCTGCCTCGACAGGGCGTTCGCTAGCTTAGTTGAATTTTCCATGTATGCACCCCGAATGATGCCCGCCTGAGCGGGCTGTTTCGAATCTTATCGTCAGAAACGGGTGATCATCGTGCGGCTGATGATCTCGTCCTGCACCTCCTTGGAGAGCTCCACGAAGAAGGCGCTGTAGCCCGCGACGCGGATGATCAGGTCCCTGTACTTGTCCGGCTCCGCCTGGGCCTTCAGCAGGGTGTCGTTGTTGACGTAGCTGAACTGCATCTGCCCGTTGCCCAGCATGGACGACGTGCGGAGCAGCGAGATCAGGCTGGCGCGCCCCTCGGGCGTGTCCAGGATCCCGCGCATCAGCTTGAAGTTGTGAACCATCCCGATGTCCATGTCCTCCACGGACATCTTGCTCACCGACTTGATCACGGCCGTGGGGCCGTTGACGTCGGATCCCTGGGACGGGCTTATGCCGTCGGAGAGCGGCATTCCGGCCAGGCGGCCGTTGGCCGTGGCGCCGGTTATCATGCCGAAGGGCGTGTTGTTGGAGATCGACAGCGTGCCGACGGCGAACACTGAGTACAGCGTCCTGTAGCGCAGGTGCTCGTTCTCGGTCCAGTTGACGACGTCCGCCGCGATCTCGTCGACCTCGTCGATGTCGTTGCCGTACTTCGGGGCGTTGATGCAGTCCATGCGCATCTCCTCGTAGCCCTCGAAGTTGTTCCACAGGGCGTCGCTCATCTCCTGGAGCGTGTACTTGCGCTCGTCGAAGACCAGCTTCTTGATGGCCATCATCGAGTCGGCGTACGTGGCGAGTCCGGACCACACCAGGCCGGGCCCGTAGTTGTGGACGGCGCCTCCGCCGGCCACGTCCACCCCGTTCTCCATGCAGCCCTCCACGAGTAGGGACATCACGGGCTTGGGGAAGTAGTCCCTGTCCACGATCTGGCTCTGGACCGTCCCTATGGCCGACAGGCGGGTTATGTGGGCGATCTGGGCCTTGACGGCCGCGTCGAACTGCTCGTATGTCTCGAAGGACGAGAGGTCCCCCGTGTCCAGTCCGGCGTCGACCCCGTTGAGCCTCTGCTTCCCGCGGTTCATCACGAACTCGATGGCGATGGGCCATTCCGTGTACCCGGTGGACGTCCACTGGTAGATGCGGCCCGACTTCTGGGGCTCGACGCACCCCATCATGCAGTAGTCGCGGGCGTCCTCCAGGGGGAGGCCCTTCATGAGCATCATCCGGATGTGCGCGTCGTCGAAGTGGCAGGCGGGGAATCCCATCCCGGCCTCGATGACGTCGACGATCTTCTCCAGGTACTTCTGCGGGGACAGGTTGTGGATCCTGCAGGCGAGGGACGGCTGGTACACGCGGACCGTGCGCACGACGTCCATGATGAGGTAGGTCAGCTCGTTGCAGGCGTCGCCTCCCTTGCGCTTCTGGCCTCCAACCGTCATGTTGACGAACGGCTGGTACCCGGCGAAGTACATCGCGCCGGCGGCGGACTGGAGCCACATGACCTCGGAGCACTTGATAAGCATGCAGCCGATGATGTCGGCCGCCTGCTCCATGGATATGCGGCCGGAGTCCACGTCGGCCTTGTAGAACCCGTACATGTACTGGTCGAAGCGTCCCAGGGAGAGACCGGTCTGGTTCTCCTCCAGGAGAAGGAGGGACTCCATGGTCCAGACGCTCTGGACCGCCTCCTGGAAGGTCCTGGGCGGGTACGCGGGCACGTGCCTGCACGCCTCGGATATCTCCAGCAGCTCGGCCTTCCTGGTCGCGTCGGTCTCCGCCTCCGCCATCTCCGCGGCCCTGTCGGCCATGCGGT
The DNA here is from genome assembly GCA_030539515.1 of Thermoplasmata archaeon. Classification (GTDB taxonomy): domain Archaea; phylum Thermoplasmatota; class Thermoplasmata; order Methanomassiliicoccales; family Methanomethylophilaceae; genus Methanoprimaticola. Next base: position 12,805 of record JAUNXZ010000025.1, on the reverse strand, counting down.
TGCTGTAGCAGACTATGCCGTCCACCGTCTCCAGCACGGACCTGTAGAACCACACCCTGTCCATGTCCGAGGGGTTGGCCAGGTCGAGGGACGCAAGGTGCTCCTCCGCCTCCCTCCTGACCGCGAGCATGCCCTTCTTCACCAGGATTATGTCGTACCCGGGGCAGGTGTCGCCGCCCCCGCTGGTCTGGTGGTAGGACAGGTCGCTGGCTCCTGACTCGCCGGTTATCTTCCAGGCGCCCGAGAGCCTGTACTGCTTCTCGCAGATCTCGTCCTGCGACTTGCCCTCCCAGAACGGGAATATCTCCTCCAGGAGGACCTTCTTGTCCTCCTCGGCGAGCTCGTACGGGTCCTGAGCGCGGGTGGAGACGGTGTCGATCTCGTCCCTGAGCCACCTCCACGCGAGGTCCGGGGAGAACGCGCCGGCCCTGGGCGCCCCCGTGGGGCATCCGACGATGAGCTCGTCGTCCTGTATGACGAGGGGGGCCTGCTCGCAGGCCCTGCGGAACGCCTTCGCCCTCAGGAGTATCGGCGGCAGGCCGCCCTCCTCCCTGTACACCTCGGTGAAGGCCTTCGCCCTCCCGATGGAGATGCTGGGCTTCTTCGTCAGGTAGTTGGCCTTGAGCCTGGCAAGCCTGTCGCTCATCCCCTCTTTCGCGGTTCCGCCGGCCTCCCCGCCCCTGCATGTGACGGCGCCTCCGGTCTGTGCTTCGGTCATGTCTTCCTCCTATACCGATTTTGGATTTAGATGAATGAACAGTCATACAGCGTATGTTATGTTCATTTGTCTATTTCAAATCCAATTTTATGTACGGATGAAAGTGTAATTTAAACTTTACTGTACAGATGGAAAGTTTTATTAACGCCTCAACAAAAATCTGCACGTCGCCGGGCCGCGGAACGGCGATTCAGACGGGAAAACGCATGAAACCGATGAAAAACGGGGGAATCTAAGGTTGTTTGAACCGCCAGCGGACGCGGATGCCCGCCTGCGGGGGACCGTCAGAATCCGAGGTCCGAGATGTCCTTCTTCCTGATGGACCGGCCGGCCTTGCCGAGCACGGTCACGTTGAGGCGGTCCGCCTTCAGGAGGTCCTCCGCCACGCGCATGACGTCGTCCTCGGTCACGGCGTCGATCTTCTCCAGGCGCTCCTCGAGGCACTCGACGGAGCCGTTGAGCATGTTGTTGACGCACAGCCTGTAGAGGCGGTGCTCGGTGGACTCCATCGCCCTGACGTTCGCTCCTTTCAGCAGGCGCTTGGCGCGGTCCAGCTCCCCCTCCTCCAGGCCCTCGGACAGGAACCTGCCGATCTCCGCGGACACGGTGGACATGGCCTCCTCCGCGTTCCTCTCGGTGCATGACATGTAGGCGACCATCGAGCTGGCGTCGCTCTCCTGGCTCACCGTGGTGTACACCGAGTACACCAGGGCCTTCCTCTCCCTGACGGACTGGAAGAGCCTCGAGCTGGTGCCCGAGCCGAGCAGCGACGACACGAGCGACAGGGCGGACCTGTCCGGGTGCGAAGCGCCGTAGGACGGAAAGCCCATCGCGACCTGCAGGTGGTCGGTCTTGGACTCCACGTACTGATAGGACGCCTTGGGCGTCGGCGGCTCGGTGCGGACGTTGCTCCTCCCCCCGGACCTGCCGTCCAGGGCGGACTCCGCCCACTCCACCGTCGCGTCTATGTCCACATCCCCGGCCGCGTACACCGCGATGTTGGGGATGCGGTACTTCTCCTCGTAGTAGGCCCTCAGGTCCTCCGAGGTGAGGCCGGCGACCGTCTTCTGGTCCCCGCCCTCGTCCTGGCAGAGCGGGTGCCCCCTCCACAGCTGCGTCTCGAACAGGTCGTGGATCCTGGACTCCGGCTCGTTCTCGATCATGCTCAGCTCCTGGAGCACGATCTTCTTCTCCAGCTCCGTGTCCTCCGGGTCGATGGCGGGGTCGGCGACGATGTCCCCGACCATGCCCATTGCGGTGGACGCGGTCTCGCTGATGGTTATCCCGTAGAAAGCGGTCATCTCGCGGCCGGTGAATGCGTTGAGCTCCCCTCCGGCGCCCTCCATCTCCTTGGCCATCTGGTAGGAGTCCATCCTGCCGGTCCGCCTGAACACCGTGTGCTCCAGGAGGTGGGACAGCCCGAAGATGCCCGGGACCTCGTCGCGGGACCCGGTGGCGACGCCGATCATGAACCCGGCGCTGCGGCTGTCCGGCATGCGCTCCGCGACGACGGGGATCCCGCCCGACGTCCTGGCTGTGGCTATGCGACCGCTCATGTCCCGTGATGGTCGATTCTGCTTAATACCTTCCCGACGATAGCGGGTTTCCATGGGCATCGAGACTCACAGATACTCCGAGACGACCCTCGACAACCCGGTCGGGATAGTCGGGTTCCCCAGCGTGGGGCTGGTCAGCTCCATCGCCGCGAACTACTACGTGTCGCAGCTGGAAATGAAGCCTATCGCGGGGCTCGGAGGCACCCAGATGCCCCCGTACTGCCTCATAGCCGACGGCGTGGCGTACCCCCCGATCAGGATCTACGGGATGAAGAGCAGGACCAAGACGGGCAGGGACGTGGCGATATGCACGTCCGAGTACGCCCCGAAGCCCGACGACTGCTTCGACGTGGCCAACGCGGTCCTCGCGGAGATGCGCAGCATCGGATGCACCGACGTCATCTGCCTGGAGGGCGTCCCCCGCACGGCGGAGGACGACGTGCCCGTTGTTTTCTCGAGCGGGGCCCGCGGCAAGAAGATGGCAGCCGCGTCCGGCCTCAGGGAGATGGAGAACGGGATGATCAAGGGCCTCTCCGGGATCATGCTCTACCAGGGCGCGAACCATGGGATGAGCGTGTCCGCGATCATGTGCCCGGCGAACCCCAGCATGCCCGACCCCGGATCCGCCGTTTCGTTCATCGAGCCGCTGTCCAGGATGGTCAGGGGGCTGAAGGTCAACCCGAAGATGCTCATGGCAGAGGACGAGGAGATCCGCAGGAGGGTGGAGTCGGAGCAGGCCTCCGTCGAGGACCCCGGGAACTCCGCCATCTACGGGTGATCGAGTGGAGCTCGTACCCACCAAGTTCTTCACCGTCAGCGGGTCGGCGGTCAGCAAGACCTCCGACCTCAACGCCTTCGACATAGCGCTCATCGAGGCCGGCATCGGCGAGCAGAACCTCGTGTCCGTCTCGTCGGTCATCCCCGAGGGCGCCGTGCGCATCCCGTACAGGCCGCTCACCATGGGCGCCGTCACCCACTGCGTGCTCGCCCAGATGAGGGGGTGCGAGGGGGAGACCATCGCCGCCGGGATCGCCTACGCCTTCCGCAAGGACGGGAGGGGAGGGTACGTGGCGGAGGGCCACATCCACGGGTCCGCGGACTCGCTGAGGGAGATCCTCTCCTGGAAGATGGAGGAGATGGCCCGCATCCGCGACGTGGAGTTCGGCGAGATAAAGTTCGAGGCCCAGGAGCTGGAGATCCCCCTGGACCACTACGGGTGCTGCGTCTCCGCGCTCATCTTCGCGGAGTACAGATGAGGTACGGGCTCACGGTCTGCAGGCTCTGCGGCCGCCCCAGGATCGCGGACCGCTCCCAGGCGTCCTCGTCCTGCCCGTACTGCGGGCGCACCGACCGCACCGTCGACATGGGGTTCTTCTTCGAGTCGGACGACCAGGCCGCCGTGAGGGAGGCGCTGGCCCAGGCCACCGGCGCGGACGGGTGCCGCCCGGACCCCGCCGAGGAGCTCGCCAGGAAAAGGAGGATCGAGGAGGCGGACCCGATGTCCACCCTCGTCCATCAATACGAGCGCACAGGCGACATAGAGGAGAGGATGATGATCCTCTCCGAGGGGCTCACGCGCATCAAGGGGGAGTTCACCCTGGAGGATGCTGAGGAGGTCGCCGGCCCGAGGGCGGAGAAGATGCTCTCCGCCATGCTCGCCCGCGGGTTCGTCTATGAGACACGCCCCGGATTCTACAGAGCCTGAATCACTTGGCCTTCGGGATGTCCGTGCGCTTCTTGCCCTCCATGCGGAGGACCTCGCGCACCACCGAGGGGAGCTTGACCCTCATGATGTAGTAGTAGTACACCACGCCGATGATTGTCATCAGCGCGAAGTACAGGTAGAACATCATGTCCGAGCCGGACTGGATGGCCACGGCGAAGATCATGTAGGCGGCGACCAGCGGGATCATGGCCTGGAGCGAGAACTCCATGACCCTGTGCCTGGCGACGCCCTCGCCCACGGTGGTCCCGCAGGATCCCAGGATGAACGCCAGCGAGAAGGACATCAGCACGAGGACGAGTACCGACGCGTCCAGGCTCTGGTCCGAGCCGACGATGGTGCTGTAGAGCGTGAAGCACAGGCCGGTGGCCATGCCGCAGGACGTCCCGAGGCCCAGGCCGTAGCCGTAGAACACGGAGTCCGACTTCCCGCGGTACCGCTTCAGGTTCATCGTGACCACGAAGAACATGATCTGGAGGACGGCCAGCAGGACCATCATGATGATGCTGCTCACCGACGTGTTGAGGAACACGAGCATCAGGAGGAACATCACCGAGCCCTCGATCATCCCCACCACGAAGAGCATGAAGAACGAAGGGTCGCTGAAGAAAGGCTGCTCGACCCGGGGGAACGTGTAGTCCCTGACACCGAGCCACATCAGCAGGAGCGCGGGCGCTATGCCGAGCACCATCGCGATGCCCATGTTGATTTCCATGATGTTCCCATCCGCAGGTGCATATTAACTGTTGCGGGAGACCCCCCGGTGTTCCCGCGTGGGGTTGCTCGACAGCCTCGCCTCACGGACAGATGGGCAGCCTGCAGGGGCAGCGCTTCGTATCTGCCCATGTCGTACTCCACACGCACATTGGTGTCCTTGCGCACCCCCTTGAAATCGGACAGGCAGTACATCTCCGAAGCGCCGTCGGTGCAGCTCCTGTTGACGAAGTACACCTGATCCCTCCTGAACAGCCCCTCTATATCGAGCAGGGTGACGTCATGGGTGTTCACGATGACCTGGGCGCCGTTGACATTGAAGCGGGTGCTGAGGTTCTCCAATATCCAGCGGGTGACGAACGGGTGCAGGTACGATCCGAACCCGTCTATGAAGAGCACCTTCCCGTTGCTCAGGGCGTCGACGAGGGGCCCGGATACGCTGAAGAGCCGGACCGTCCCCTGAGATTCCTCGTCCATGGGGAGGCTCGGGCCGCCCCCATCGGTGCCGCTTCCGCCGTAGCCGTGAACGAGGCGGGCCCCGTACCTCTTCTGATCCGAGGAATCTGGCGATGGACCGCCCCTCTCCTCGATCACGATGTCCACGACGTTGAGGTCTGCTGCGTTCAGGACGGCCAGGACCTGCTCCTTCGGCACGGAGTGCTCCGCGATGTACCTGCAGGACTCGCTGACGGACAGCTCGGGGGTGGCGGGCGAATTCCTGGTGCCTATCACGGTTATGCCGTCTATGAACGAGCGCACCCTCTTGCACACCGGGTCGCCGAACGCGGCGGCCACCGCGAGGTAGGCGTTGCAGGACTCCGTCCTGAAGGCTAGTTTGAGGTCGGCCCTCTCGAACCTGATGCTGCCTCTCTCCATCACCCTCTTGAACACGAGGGCCCTGCGCCCTTTGGGAGAGTGGTAGAGTGACTCGCTCACTATGTCGTCCGCGGTGTAGGAGACGGAGTACACGTAGAGTATGCCACCGTCTACGAACCTGATCTGCATCTCCACCGGGGACTCGCTGTTGGATCCGAATGGCCTGTACTTCCCGGACGTGCGTCCGCTGGTCGAGATGCCAGCCGCGATACCCTTCAGGGACTCCACGGCCTCGAAAAGGGCGGACTTCCCCGAAGCATTCGGTCCGAACACCGCGGCGGAGGTGAGGACCTTCCCCTTGGCGGCATCTGATTCTATGACGTTCTCGGGATGCTCGGAGTACGACGTGGCCATCATCGAAAGCGTGGCACGGTCCCTGAACGGGCCGAAGTTCTTCACCGAGAAGTCCAGAAGCATGATTGCCGAATACGCATCGAGCTTATTAGACTTGCTTATCGAGCAAATAATTACAAATGTTTTAATGATGTTTTTGTTTTATTTCCACAAATATCTCAATTAAAACTGAATTTATCCAGTTTTATTGTTTCGACTCTGATCCTTCCCCGGACTCCATCAGCCTGTCGTAGTAGTGCACCACCATGCACGACTTGGAGCATCTCCCGCAGGAGTTGCACCTGTCCGGATCCACCCTCATCCCGCCGTCGATCCTTATGGCGCGGCGCTGGCATCCCTTGGCGCATATGCCGCACTCGGTGCACATCATGGCCCTGATCAGAGCCTTCACCGCGATTCCGAACACATCCCGTGCGTTGCGGACGTCCGGCGCGTTGACGGACACCTGGCCTCCGCCGAACAGCCTGGCCCTCCCGTTGGGCAGGCGGAGCAGCGCGATCTCGTAGTCGTCCGAGTACTTGGCGTCGCCCGCGGTGCGCAGCGCGTCCTCCACGTAGGAGAAGTCCCTCTGCCTCGGGACGGTGACCACCGCCTCGATCGAGTAACCTCCCGCTGCGCAGGGCGAGGCCCCCTTCAGCATCCTCATGGACGGCCCCTGCTGGGCCTTCGGGCGCAGGTCCAGCCCCATGCCGTCGGCTATCTGGACCATCTTGGGCGGGAGCGACTTCCACCTCCAGAACCCCATGTCCGCGAACTCCGGGGGGAGCCCGCGCTCCTCCGCGTACCTGCGGAGATACGCGTCCCACTCCCCGTGGAGCTCCGGGTGTATCCTGCCGGTGTTGGCCCACTCGCTCTCGAGGCAGGCCGGGCACAGGTAGCACCCGATCCTCTCGAAGTCCCTGTCGTACAGGGGGTTGTAGTCCAGCCCGTGCGTGAGTATGTACGCCCAGACCTCCGCCGCGCTCCACCCGCGGATGGGGTTCAGGTTGATCTGGTTGGGGACGAACGGGTTCTTGGTGACGAACCCGATCTGCGACCTGGCGAAGGACTCGAGGCGGCGGTTGCCCTCGACGGTGACGGTCCCCTTCGGGTACGCGGACTCGATGGTCTCGGTGACCGGTCCGAGCTTGCAGACCTTGCAGCACCAGCGGAAGTCCTTGGCCGGCGGGCCGAAGGAGTCCACGTTGTCCCTGAAGCCGGTTCCCCCGCGTGCGGTGCGGACGAGAAGGCCGTTCATCCTGGCGAAGCGCTCCACGTACTCCAGCGTCTCCGGGAACTCCAGCCCGGTGTCGATGTTGATGAGCTCGACCTTCCCGACCGCCTCCGCCGCGAGGGCGTACGCCGCCAGCGAGTCCTTGCCGCCGGAGAACGAGACGGTGAACGGGAGGTTGCGCTTGTTACCCTCATCGCGGAACCTGCGGATCTCCTTCACGGCGATCCTCTGGATGCGCCTGACATGGGAGCGGTTGCATGCGACGAACGCGTCCAGTCCAGCATCCGGGGAGATCGGGGTGTCGGAAGGGGCGTTGAGGTCGCGGATCTTGACCGCGCGCTCGGCACCCCGCAGGGACGCGCTGTCCTCCAGCGCGATCCCGGGGCCGCACTTGCCGCCCTTCCTCAATATCAGGGGGTCGCCCTTCGAGAACTCCCCGACGACCTCGGTGACGTTCTCCCCGGGCACGGTCTTGCCCTTGAGGTGCCCGGACATCCCCGCGAAGCGGACGACGTTCTTCGACGCGACGTCCGCGAAGAGATCGGCGCCGGGCTGCCTTATCTCGAGCATCAGCCTGCGCTCGCGTATCCCGTAGCGGAGGACGCCGACGACGGCGCCGTGGGCGACGATCTCGTCCGTGCGGTCCTCCCCCGGGATCTTGTTCAGGAAGATGGCCTTCCCGCGCAGCGGCGCGTCGGTGCCGAAGGCCTCGCGGAAGAGCGAGAGCACGATGCCGACGGAGTCGCCCATGCACGGGCGGATGTCCCCCGGGCTGTTGATGCGGAATCCCCTTCCCGTGGAGCCGCACGACGAGCACTGGTCGCCCAGCAGGAGCGTCCCGCAGGCGTCGCACCACCTCAGGTCCTCCTTGCCGTGAGCCGCGTTCGCCATTTCCGTGCCCTCCGTATGCCGGAAGCTCCAACGTTTATAACTAATGAGCGATAGGGGCGGAACATGGACGAGACGTACACGATCGACGTCACGCCGGGGACCAGGCGCTCCCGGTTCAGCAGGCGCGAGCTCGGCGACATAGCCGCGGCCATGATCGTGCTCTCGGTCGCGTTCATGGTGCTGTACAGGAACGGGTCGTTCAAAGCCTACCTGGACATGCACTACGGCTCGGCGGGCGCGTGGGTGCTCCTGTTCGTAACCTGCGTCGTCCTCGTCTTCTTCAGCTTCCTGCTCCACGAGTTCGGGCACAAGTTCACCGCCCAGAGGTACGGGATGCGGTCCGAGTTCCGCATGTTCCCCATCGGCCTGGTCATCACGCTGGTGTCCTCCATGATCGGTTTCCTCTTCGCCGCGCCCGGCGCGGTCGTAATAGAGGGATACCCGAACAAGGAGGAGAACGCGAAGATCTCCATCGCGGGCCCCGCGGTGAACATCGTGCTTGCAGCGATAGGGATACTCGGATGCCTGGCGTTCAACCACTCGCCCATGGTGTTCGTGTTCCTCATGCTTGCGAGCCTGAACGCGTTCCTGGCCGTGTTCAACCTCCTGCCGATCCCCCCGCTGGACGGGTCGAAGATCTGGGGCTGGAGCATCCCGGCCTACGCCGTGGTCATCGGAATCGCCGTGCTGGAGCTCGTCTACCTGTACCAGTGGATGCCTGACCTGTACTGGGCCTGAGCCCGCACAGGTAGTCCGCGACGTTCAGGTACTCGACGCCGTCATCGGCCACCGTCGGCTCCCCGAGGTAGATCACGTAGCGTCCGGTCACCTTCCCGTACATACGGCGCACGATCGCGAGGAGTTTAGGGTCGTTGAGATGCCTGCGTTGCTCCAGGACGACCGCTGTGCTATGCTTCACTTCATACAACATGCAAGTCGCCGTGTCTGGATCGTAGACCACCATGTCATACTCCCCCGAGTCGAAGGTGTACTTGAACACCATCTTATCGCGGAGGTACCTGGTGGTCTCGTACAGGACGATATCCTCCATCATGACACCGCAGATGAATCCATCCACCATCTCGCGGATGTGCCTGATATCTTCACTCCCGAGCGCCTTCAGACTCGGATCCTCCAGAAGCGAGTCGAGCAGAGCCGCCGCCTGGCGGTACCTCATGCCGGGCTGAGTGAAGACCGTGTGGAACTCAGTCGCCCTCGCCGGATAGCGCTCGATCTTGTACCTGTCCACGAGATCGACGGTCTTCAGGTTCTCACCGATGAGCAGCGCCTGGTCCTCGGACACCCCGGGCAGCCGCGGACGCGATTCCAGCGCATCTGCGAGCATCCCGGCCAACCGTCCGGCCCCGTCCCCCTGCTCCGCTAACATGGCCAGGGTCTCCTCCAGGAGGCCCCGGTTCATGTCCTCTATCACGCGGCCAATCATTCCAATCAGCTCGCCCTTGCTGTACGGTTCGAACAGGAGATGGAAGCGCTCCCCTCCCCTGTGGTGCTCCAGAGAGTTCTGGATGTTGCGGGAGATCGACATGAGGACGTACCTGTCCGTCCCCCACGCAGTCGAGAACGGACTGAACTCCTCCGCCTGATCGAGGGAGATCTCGTTCGGGTGAAGGATCCCTCCGAGGCGGATGTACTCGTCGATGTCCCACGCCCCCATCAGACGGGAGTACTCCCCGAAGGGGATCCACGTTGTGTGAATGGTGATGGTGCGCCCGTAGAGCTCGTCGATCTTGGACAGGTGGAAACCCAGCGAATCCGTCCCCGACAGGACGATGCGCATACCCATCGTCGCATAGAGGTCGGATATGATGGCGGCCCCGTCGATGAAGTCGGGTATCGCCGTGACCTCGTCGATGAACACGTACCTGAACCCCTGCCCGTGGAGAGTCCTCAGGTCGCGGCTCAGCACATGGACGTCCAGATCCGAGGATGCCATTATGTAGGCCGCCCTGGCGCGCTCCTCCGGAGACAGGTCCGCGATGGCCTGCCTCATCATGGTGGTCTTCCCGGTGCGCCTGAGCCCGTACAGGATGCAGACGTGTCCGTCGACCCCCTTGTCGACGTACTGCTTCAGGACGGGATACGAATCGCGCCTCCCGAACCCCTCCACCGACCTGATCATATCGTCGAGGTCATCCCCGGTCATCACGTCCGAGTAGTAGATGTCGTTCGGCACCCTGGTGCCGGTCAGCCGGGACAGCTCCTCCTTGAGGGCCCTGCGCCTAGCCACGGCCTCCTCCAGCGCGGGGACGTCGGCATGGCTGATGTACTTGCTGCGGTTCATCCCGTTCTCGCGCCACTGCAGGTAGCACTGGACCTTCCCGTTGATCGTCTTGCGGGAGATGCTCCCCTTCGGAAGGGTCTCGAGCTCCCTCTGGATCTCCGCGATCCTCGCACCCCTGTCCCCTGCAGTCATGCCTCCGACATCGCATAACCAGGATATAACCATACGGGTTATGAGAAAGGTTATGTAGCCGGGAACGATCCCGAATCCGATGCACCGCATCTGCTGGCCGGTCTCGGAAGAGGGACAGAAACCTGCCACCGTTACGCGGACATTCGGTACACATCTTGATAGAGGTAAAAAAAAATTAATATATGTTATGAGTAAAAATTAATACTTCTTACAAGTAAAAATTAATGAATTTCACGATAAAAAATTCACGTTTATTAAATACCCTGATGCCATGTACAGGGGTGCATCATGACCCTCACCAAGGAAGGATACAGACCCCGCATAGTTGACAGGCAGATAGCCGAGGCCCTGAAGACGTACGGGGCCGTGCACATCCAGGGAACGAAGTACTGCGGGAAGACCTGGACTTCCATGAACCATGCGGAGTCGATGTACGCGCTGGACGACCAGACCTCCAACTACAGGAACCTCAGACTGGCAAGGGTGGACGGGAACTACGCCCTGGACGGGGGAAGCCCCCACCTCATCGACGAATGGCAGATGGTTCCCGGACTCTGGGACGGCGTGAGGCGCGCGGTGGACATGGGCGGCGGGAGCAGGAAGTTCATCCTCACGGGCTCGTCCTCTCCCGAGGAGCCCAAGGACGACATCATCCCGCACAGCGGCATCGGACGCATAGAGACGGTGCCCATGCGCACGATGTCGCTGTTCGAATCCGGGGACTCCGACGGGTCCGTGTCGCTGAAGGGGCTGTTCGCATCGGAGTTCGCGAACACGCAGGTGAAGGAGAAGCGCCTCGAGAACCTGATCGACCTGACGATCAGAGGCGGATGGCCCGGCAACATAACGCCCAACGAGGACGGATCCCCGAAGGTCATGACGAGGTACGCGGAGGACGTCTGCAGGATGGACCTCCCGCGCGTCGACAGGAGCAAGAGTCCGACGAGGATGGAGAGGCTGATCAGGTCGCTAGCAAGGAACGAGAGCACCCTGGCCAACATGTCCGTGCTCGCCCGCGACATAGAGGAGAACGAGGGCGAGGAGATACTGAGCAGCACCGTGTCCGGGTACATGGACGTCCTCCACAGGATGTGCCTGCTGAACAACCAGCCCGCCTTCTCCCCCGCCATCAGGTCGTCGGTCAACGTGGGGAAGATGCCGAAGCGCCATCTCGCGGATCCGGCCATAGCGGCCTCCGCCCTGGGCCTCGACAGGGACGCCCTCCTGGACGACCTGAACACGTACGGGTTCCTGTTCGAGGCCATGTGCGAGAGGGACCTCGACGTGTACGCCCAGGCCATGGGCGGCAGGCTGCTCCACTACAGGGACGGAGCAGGGCGGGAGATCGATGCCGTGGTGGAGCTCCGCAACAGGAAATGGGCCGCGTTCGAGATCAAGCTGGGGGACGATCAGATAGACGCCGCCGCGAAGAACCTCAAGTCCGTCACCAAGTACATATCCGACAGGTCGAGCTCCAAGCCCAAGGACCCGGAGTTCCTCTGCGTCATATCAGGCATGGAGTCCGCCGCGTACAGGCGCGAGGACGGCGTGTACGTAGTGCCCATAACCGCGCTGCGCGACTGACCGCGGGATTGCCTGCGGCATCGAATCCGGATACTGCTGGCCACGGCATTCTTATTGCAAAAACCAGTGATTTCACTACTTTTTGCGGTGGATGCGAATGCCGCATGCATTGTCATAAAGCATGCAGACAACAGAATCAAAGGACCGGCCCGGGCGCTGACGCGCCCGGAGCCGGCGTTTCAGGATCGGTTCTTGGCGGCGGGGCTGTTGCCCATGTACTCGGGGCAGGGGTAGCGGAGGTCCCTGAGGATCGCGCCCTCCCACTGCTCGAGCTTGCCGGGGTTGAGGATGTTCTCCGGGTCCATGGCCTTCTTGATGGCCCTGATGGAGGACAGCTCGGAGGCGCGCTCCTGCTGGAAGTTGGGCGCCTTCGATATCCCGACGCCGTGCTCTCCGGTAACCGTGCCGCCGAGCTCGATGCACACATCGAAGATCTCGTTGACGGCCTGGACGCCGCGGTCCCACTCGTCCCTGTCGGTGGGGTCGATGACCATCTTGGTGTGGAGGTTCCCGTCGGAGGCGTGGCCGTACGTGGCGACGGTCACGTTGTACTTGGCGGCGATCTCCTGGAAGGCCTTGACGGCCTTGGGCACCTGGGACACGGGGACGCCCATGTCGTCCGCGAGGGACACGGAGGAGCATCCGGGCTTCAGGGCGGACAGCGAGGTCATGACCGACTTGCGCGCATCGGTCCACTTGGCGATGAGGTCCTTGTCCCTGGTGGCGGTGACGCTGATGGCGC
>JAUNXZ010000138.1 GCA_030539515.1 Thermoplasmata archaeon | reverse complement strand
ACTCCACCGAGGAGCTGAAGACCTACGTGGACACGGCTGTCCGCGTCTCACGCAACCACCCGATCCTCGTGGACAAGTATCTGACGGAGGCCATCGAGATCGACGTGGACTGCGTCTGCGATGGAACGGACGTGTACATCGGCGGAATCATGGAGCACGTCGAGTACGCCGGATGCCACTCCGGCGACGCCACGATGGTGCTCCCGCCCTTCACGATAAAGCAGGAGATAATCGACGAGATCGTGGAGATCACCCGCAAGGTCGCTCTGGCGCTGGAGATCAAGGGCCTCATGAACCTGCAGCTCGCGGTGAAAGATGAGCAGGTGTACATGATCGAGGCCAACCCCAGGGCGTCGAGGACGGTGCCGTTCATCTCGAAGGCCACGGGAGTGCCCCTGGCGAAGGTCGGAGTGAAGATCATGCTGGGCAAGACCCTGAAGGACTTCGGCCTCAGCGGCTACCGCCCCATCGACCACTTCGCCGTCAAGGCGTCCGTGTTCCCCTTCCTGAAGCTGCCCGGGGTGGATTCCATCCTGACCCCGGAGATGAAGAGCACCGGGGAGGTCATGGGCATCGACGAGGACTTCTACAAGGCCTGCTACAAGGCGCTCATCGCGGCCGGCAACAAGCTGCCGAAGGAGGGCGGCGTGTACATCACGGTCAACGACAACGACAAGCCCAGGATCCTCGGCCCCGCCAGGGACCTGGTGGACATGGGCTTCACAATATACGCGACCAAGGGAACCTCGACCTACCTGAGGGAGCACGGCATCGAGAACGAGCCCGTGTTCAGGCTGGACGAGAACCAGAAGCCCAACGCGGTCGGCCTGATGAGGGACGGGAAGATCAACCTCGTGATCAACACCCCGACCCAGAGGTCCGGAGCCATCCGCGACGGGTACACCATGAGGCGCCTGGCCGTCGAACTCGAGATTCCGTTCATGACCACCGTGCAGGGCGCGGAGATCGCCGTCGGCTCGATAAAGGTCGCCAGGTCCGGGGACCTGGGCGTCAGGAGCATGAAGGAGTTCCACTGGCTCAGGAACTGATTATCAATCCGGGGCCGGGAGACCGGCCTCGGGCCAACCCTTTTACCCTCTTTTCCCGATACGTCGAACGTATTAAATAACAGATAGGCAATTGACAACTGTCCAGATAAGACCCGTAGCGTCGGTTGCCGTTGGGTGGCCCTTTGTACCTGCGGGCAGGACTACAGCGGGCCGTGATTAGGCTCGTCGGGGAGATCGTGGTCCCTCGACCACTCACCCCCGGCATTCTCACATCTTGCCGAACCACCTCAACGCGATCACCGCGACAGCGAGGACCGCGATTATCACCACTATGACGGAGACTGTCATGGCGATCGTCCACCCTGACTCGGGCTCGGGTGCCTCGGCCACGACGATCCTGTACTGCAGGATGAGGGTGTACTCCGACGAGGATGCGGTCACGGAGACGTCGTATGTCCCGGCTGCTAGAGGCGTTCCGGACAGGACTCCGTCCACGAGAGTCAGCCAGGCGGGGCCCTCGAAGCCGTTGATCGTGGTCCCCTCCTCTGCGCTGATGGTTATCGAGAAGAACTCGCCCTCGGTCGCGTCGAGGACGGTGGTCACGGCCGCGGGGATCGGGTTCACCACGGGGTTGCCCGAGATCGTACCGGATATTGTGCACCCGCTGTGCGAGTTTATCGTCCCCTGGTTGTCGACGTCGTTGGCCAGCGTCCCGTAGACCTCTATCGTCCCGTTGTTCGTGACGTCTCCGCCCGTCATGCGGGCGCCGGAGTTGACCGTCAGGGTGGACGACGAACCGATCGAGAGCGTCCCTCCGACCTCCAGGTCCTCGGACACGTAAAAGCTGCCCGTGAGCGCCGTGGAGCCCGTCCCGGTGGTCCCGTCTAGGATCATGCCGACCGTTTCCACAATAAGCTGCCAGGAGGTCCTGGACGAGGTCGCGGATATGCCGTACTTCAGGGACGCGTCGAACCAGACGGTCCCCGTGAAATCGGAGAGCGTCACCTGGCCGACCGCGAAGACCGTGAACTCGCTCCCGGGGGAGCCGGTGACGGTCACGCCGCCCTGCATCGAGATGGACCACGCGTCGGACGCGTAGTCGGAGCTGAGAAGCGCTCCGGAAGCCAGGACGGTGCTGAACGTCGAGGTCCCTGAGCTTATCGCCACGGAGATCCCGCTCGACGCGCTGACGTCCGCGTCGAAGGCCGCGCCGTAGGCGCTGCCGTCGCCGAGGACGATGCCGGTCGTTGCACCCGAAATGGAGTTGGAAGAAGCGTTCACGCGGGTCACGGTGCCCGCCGCTACGGTCTCCGTCGCCGATGCCTGATATACGCGGACGGCCGAAGCCGAGTACGTTCCGGTGAACTCGCATCCGGTCACGTAGACCGTGGTGCAGTCCACCCCCGAGACCCCGACATCGACTCCGACGGACGCCTCCGTCGAGGCGAACCCGCATCCGCTGATGTCCAGCGAGGTGCAGTTGGTCACCGAGATCGACGTTCCCGTGCACGCGAACGAGCACCCTGAGACCTCGAGTTCCACGCCGCGTATCGTCTCCGCTGTGTAAGCAACGGTCGAGATGACCGTCGAAGCCGAGGTGAAAGTGAAATCCTCTACCGTCACATCGAAATCCGAGATTCCGTCGCCTCCGGCGGAGTCCAGGAGTATAGTCCCTCCGAACGAATGGTCCTGCCCGTCGAGGGTCAGGCTTTTACCTATTGTAATAGAGGAAACGGACGCGTCGTCCGCGATCAGCCTCACCGTGGCCCCTTCCGGAGCCGCCTCGACAGCCTCCGCAAGCGTAGCGTACTGCGATCCCCCCACGACCTCCGCCACGAGAACGTCCTCCGCGGAGGACTCCGAGAGCGGGATGATCAGGCAGAGAGCGACCGCCAGAGCGACCACGCAGATGCCTGTGACAGGGGGCTTCATCATCACGTAACGGCCCTCGGATATTATAATCTCGGCTGACGGAAGCTCCGGAATCGTGGATTTTTAGGACTGATTGACAATCGACATTCATCTAATTCTTAATGTCGAATCATGAAAAATGCCCTATTCTCAGGAAATGAAACCGAATAAATGAGCATGACACCCCCGAAACCCCACCCAACTCATTTAATAGAGGCATGAAAATTCGAAAAGCAAGGCCGAAAGGTCCGAAAGGTGTGCATAAATGGCAATAACCAACGCTTATCTGAAATCCGTCTACGACGGACTCGTGCAGCGCAACCCCGAGCAGAAGGAGTTCCTCCAGGCTGTGGAGGAGGTCCTGGAGTCCCTCCAGCCCGTCATCGAGGCCAGGCCCGAGCTCCAGGCCAACGGCATCGTCGAGAGGCTCGTCGAGCCCGAGAGGGTCATCATGTTCAGGGTCCCGTGGGTCGA
>JAUNXZ010000137.1 GCA_030539515.1 Thermoplasmata archaeon | reverse complement strand
GCATCTCCATCTTGTTGCTGTTCCTGGCCCTGCCGTCCAGCCTGCAGGCGTCGTCTACGGCTATCCTCACATAGCTCTCCGCAACAGGGTTCCTCTTCATCGGAGCCCCGTCGCCGGCCTTTGCCGGCCATCCTCCCCTGACCACCAGGTCGGCAATGCGCTCCAGACTCTGCTCCCCGCAGTCCGTCATGGGAATTTCGTCGTCGAAGAGTCCGGACAGCGATACGGCCGCCGACGAGTCACCAGACTCGTAAAGCGTCATCGTGCGCATGGGAAGGCTGCATATCCTGCCGGCGCCACTGTGCACGTACTCACCCCTGCAGGGGACTGAGGAGCCTGTGAGGATGTACCTCCCGGGTCCGGGCCTATCGTCGATATCAGCGCGGACATCATCCCAAAGGGCCGGAATCTCCTGCCACTCGTCGATGAGGTGCGGAGTGTCCCCCTCTAGCGCCTTTCTCGGGTCCTGCGTGATGATGTCCCTGTTCCTGAGAGGCCCAGTCTTGCCCGCGACGCTCATCTCGCTGTTAGAGTGGTTACGTGCGGTCCAAGTCTTCCCACACCACTTCGGACCTTCTATGCTCACGGCTCCGAAGGCACTCAGCATCTCCTCGATATCTTTATCGATCAGTCTCGGCCTGTATCCTTCGGGTGTGAGTGTCATGCCAGATATATGGCCATTCTCTGATAAATAGATGATTTTCCTTCTGATTAGTTGAAGGTTTTCCTTCAGGTCAATCGAAGACTTTCCTCGGCACCGGTTCGTCTTGATCAGCCACCACGCCAGGGCGAAGAACCCTGCCATGTACGCGCAGAGGATGACCACAGAGTCCAGCGGGATCCCGGTGTCCAGCATGATGCCCCTGGTCAGCTCGCTGACGTGGGTGAGCGGCAGGGCGTACACGACCCACGACGCCGCCTCCGGGAGCGCGTCCACGTCGAACAGCGTCCCGCACAGGAACGTCATGGGGACGATGACCAGGGACGAGAACATGTTGAGCCTCTGCGTCCTGTCGGTGAGGATCCCTGCCAGCAGGCCCAGGAGGGAGAACGTCAGCCCCGCGGCTAGCACGACGACGAGCACCAGCGGATCCAGCGACACCTCCGGCGATATGATGCGGCCGACGGCGATGAGGAGCGAGCAGCTCAGCAGGGCGCGGATCACGCCCGCCAGGCACTTCCCCAGAACTATCGAGGATATCCTCACCGGGCACAGCAGGAGCTCGTCGAAGCTCATGTAGAACAGCCTCTGGATGAGGACCTTCATGGACACGGTGCTGAACGTGGAGGACAGCGTGGTCAGCGCCACTATGCCGGGGATGATGAACGCCATGTACGCGTCCGGGTCCCCGGATACGCTCCTGCCTATCCCGAAGCCGAACGCCAGGAGGTACAGCAGGGGGCCCACGAGCGTGGTCACCAGCACCTCCGGCAGGTTCTCCTTTATGTACACCAGGTCGCCCCAGGCGACCCTGTAGGCCTCGCCGAGGACCCCCATCGCGGGCCGCCTCCCGTGAGCTCCAGGTAGACGTCCTCCAGCGAGGTCCTGCGGATCCCGCAGTCCACGTCCCCCAGGGACGCGGCGTACGCCTTCGCCTCCTCCCTGGTGGCGAAGTGGCGCGACTCGCGCCTGCCGTTCGACGTGACGTCGACGGTCACCCGGCCCAGCGAGTCGCGGAGCGCGTCCACCGTGTCCGCGGCGACCAGCCTCCCGCGGTCGATGATGCCCACGCGGTCGCAGAGGGACTCGGCCTCCTCGATGTAGTGCGTCGTCAGGAATATCGTGGTCCCGCGGGCGTTGAGGTCGCGGACCAGGTCCCACAGCATGTGCCTAGACCTGGTGTCCAGGCCGGCGGTGGGCTCGTCCAGCAGGAGGAGCTCCGGGCGGTGGACGATGGCGCAGACTATGGACGCCTTCCTCCTCCACCCTCCGGACAGGTCCTGGACCCTGCGGTCCATCTGGTCCTCCAGGCCCATGAGCTCCGCGGACTCGCGGATGCGGTCGTCGATCTCCGACCTCGGGATCTTGTGGAGGAGCGCGTGCTGCCTGATGTTCTGGCGGACGGTGAGGTCCTTGTCCAGCGAGATGTGCTGCTGCGCGATGCCGATGCGCCTCCTCGCCTCGAGGTAGTCCTCCGACGCGTCGAACCCGTCGATGAGGACCGTCCCGGAGGTGGGCCTCTGCAGCGTGGTCACCGCGCGGATAGTGGTGGTCTTCCCGGCCCCGTTCGGTCCGAGGAAGCCGAACACCTCGCCGCGCCTGACCTCGAACGAGACCCCGTCCACCGCGGTCACGTCGCCGAAGCGTACCGTGAGGCCGCGGACCTCCGCCATGATTCCGTCCGTGTCCCGGTGCATTTCCCGACCGGGGTTTCAATCATGTTACGTGTATTTCAAGTAACCATACTAAAAATTGTATACTGGCTTAAATTCTGAAGAGTCGAAAGCTGGATATTATATCCAATTATATACGAAGACCCCAATCCAGCGGCCGCAAGCATAGGAGCAATTCCATGAAAAGCAACCAACTGTATGCGATCGTCGCGGTGGTCGTCATCGTCATCGCCGCGGCGGCGGCATACGTCGTCCTCAACAACAACGGGTCCAACAACACGCCCGGATCGATGACGGATGCCGCCGGGAACGAGATCGTCGTTCCCAGCAACGTGGAGACCATCACGGCGGCGAGCCCCTCGATCGCCGACGTCGTCTGCTACCTCGGATACTACGACAAGATCGTCTGCGTGTCCGACTACTGCACCAACTCCCTGATCCCCTCGTCGGTGACCTCCTGCGGAAGCTACACCAGGCCCGACTCGGACGCCATATCCACCGCAAACGCCACGGTCACGTTCATCGACGGCTCCGGCTCCTCCGCGGTGGAGGTCTACAACACCCTGAGGGGCGCCGGCATGAACGTCATCCTGATGTACGGGTCCGACGACGGCGCCGAGGGCGCGTACAAGAACGTCGAGATCGTCGGATACGTCATGGGCGGGTACAGCGCCGCCGAGGATGTCGTCGACAAGATGAAGAGCACGATCTCCAGCCTCGCGGACAACACCTCCGGCGCCGAGACCACGAACATGATCATCAGCACCGGCCTCGGCAGCCTCTCCGTCGATTCCGACGGGAACTGGACCAACCTGGACTCCTTCACAGGATCCGGAGTCTACCTCGCCGGGAACGGGTCCACCCTCAACACGCTCTGCGGACTGGTCTCCGAGGCGTCCAACCCCGTGTCCGGGAGCAGCTGGGTCTCCGCGGACACGGACATGATCTCCACCAGCCTCGCGGACACCGAGGTCATGTTCGTCCTCTGGACCAACAAGAACGCCGTACCGAACGAGACCGCGATCGAGCAGCTCTACGAGAAGCTCAACGAGACCGCCTGGGCCAACGTCGGGGCGGTCCAGAACAAGAACATCGTGTTCATCAG
>JAUNXZ010000136.1 GCA_030539515.1 Thermoplasmata archaeon | reverse complement strand
AGCTCTCGATCGCGGGGATGATGCCCTCGGTCCTGGAGAGGTACTCGAAGGCGGAGACGGCCTGGTCGTCGGTGATGGCGACGTACTGGGCGCGGTCGATCGACTTCAGGTAGGCGTGCTCCGGCCCGATCCCGGGGTAGTCCAGTCCGGCGGAGATCGAGTAGACCGGAGCGATCTGCCCGTACTGG
This sequence comes from Thermoplasmata archaeon, assembly GCA_030539515.1. Lineage (GTDB taxonomy): Archaea > Thermoplasmatota > Thermoplasmata > Methanomassiliicoccales > Methanomethylophilaceae > Methanoprimaticola. Next base: position 3,274 of record JAUNXZ010000136.1, on the reverse strand, counting down.
TTCTGGCAGAAGAGCGATTTCATTCCGTGGAAGACGCCGGTGGTGCCCTTGCACATGGTGGCGGCGTGCTGGTCGGTGTCCACTCCTTTTCCAGCCGCCTCGCATCCGATCATCTTCACCCCGGGGTCGTCGATGAACGGGTGGAACAGCCCGATGGCGTTGCTCCCTCCGCCGACGCACGCGACGAGGTAGTCGGGGATGCGGCCCTCGGCGGCGGTCATCTGCTCGCGGACCTCGCGCCCGATGATGCTCTGGAACTCGCAGACCATCTCCGGGAACGGGTGGGGCCCCATGATGGTGCCGATGACGTAGTGAGTGTCGTCCACGCGCTTGGTCCACTCGCGCATAGTCTCGTTGACCGCATCCTTGAGCACACCGGTCCCCTCCTTGACGGGGTGGACCTTGGCTCCCAGGAGCTCCATCCTGTAGACGTTCAGGGCCTGGCGTTCCACGTCGTGGACTCCCATGAAGACCTCGCACTCCAGCCCGAGGTACGCCGCCAGAGTGGCGGTAGCCACGCCGTGCTGCCCCGCGCCGGTCTCCGCGATGACGCGGGTCTTCCCCATGCGCTTCGCCAGGAGGCACTGGCCGATGACGTTGTTGATCTTGTGGGCGCCGGTGTGGTTCAGGTCCTCCCTCTTGAGGTAGATCTTCGCTCCTCCGAGGTCCTTCGTCATCCTGTCGGCGTAGTAGAGCAGGGACGGCCTGCCGGTGTACTCCCGGTTCATCCTGTCCACGTCGGCCAGGAACTCCGGGTCCTTGATGTACTTGTGATAGGCGTGGTCGAGCTCGATCACGGCGTTCATCAGCGTCTCCGGGACGTACTGACCGCCGAACTCGCCGTACCTTCCTTCATCTGTCATTGACATTGTGAAGGAGGGACGTTATATGTACTTTATGTTCATTGATGCACAATAATAGGCATTGATAGAGAAAGATGGGGTGCGGTATGGTCCGCACCCCTTGGAGTTTCACTGCGTGAAGGGCTTGACGTCCCTCACCGCGTCCTTGGCGGAGATCACGGCGTCGCCGTTGTCGATGTCCACGAGCCTGTAGCGGTTGTTGCCCATGCCCAGCTCCTTCATGTAGGACAGCTGGCGGTGGCCGTGGCGGGACTCGATCCTCTCGACGAGGTCGTGGTGCTGCTCCTCCGTCATGGCGTAGACGAGGTCCACGGAGGCCTGGTCGACGGCGAGGATGTCCAGGGACGCAACGAGCCCGACGTTCGGCGTCACGACGGGCTGGGCGCCGACTCCCTCGCAGTCGCAGGACACGGACATGTTCCTCATGACGTTGATGAAGGCGATGTTCTTCCCGAAGTGGTCCACGGTGGCCTTGGCGGACTCGGTCATGCGCTCCATGAGCTCCTCCTCCACGATGCTCCACATCTCGGACGAGCCCTCGACGGTGTGGATCGCCTTCTTGCCGATGCGGCCGTCGGCGTTGCCGATGCCGATGTTCTTGTTGGACCCGCCGAAGCCGCCCATCATGTGGCCCTTGAAGTGGGTCAGAACCAGCATGGAGTCGTAGTCCATGATCCCGGCGCCCATGGTCATGTGGTCGAACCACTTGCCGTCCTTCACCGGAAGATCGACAGTGCCGTTCTCGTCCATGATGTCCACGGGGCAGAAGGTCCAGCCGTTGCACTCGAGGGTCTCGCGGTGCAGCTCGGTGGTGTAGCGGTCGCCCTCGTAGTAGGTGTTGGTCTCCACGATCCTCGCGCCGGCCAGGTCGTTCTTGATGAGCGACTCGACCCACGGCCTGGGGATGATGTTGGGGCCGTTCTTCTCGCCCGTGTGGAGTTTCACGGCGATCCTGCCCTTCAGGTTCCCGTTCACTCTGGCGTAGATCTTCCTCAGTCCCTCGGGGGACAGGTCCCTGGTGAAGTAGACGACGGACTCGGGGCCGTCGCGCTGGTCGTAGGGGACGTAGTGCTCCCCTCCGGTTCCGGGTGTCGTAGCGGTCATTTGGAATTCTCCGGAAGGGGAATGGCTGGGCTGCTTATTAAATTACGTGATGTAACGTAATTAGAACACAGGGAGATCGAGCGCCTCCGCCACCATCTCCAGGCTGTAGTCGATGAAGTAGGTGATGTCGTTCCCGTCGGTCTCGGAGAGGATGTACGCGTCGTCGTATCCTCCTCTGTTGTTGTAGATCGAATAGGAGATCGAGAGTTCGTCGATGTTGTACCCGCTTCTGGCAAGCTGCCGGTAGAACAGGCATCTGGAAACGCGCCCGTTTCCGTCCACGAACGGGTGTATGTAGGCCATGGCGAAGTGGAGTATGGTTCCCCTGACCATGGGGTGGACGAGGGATTCCCTGTCGGCGAACCTGCAGAGGCCCGCGACCATGTCCCCGATCTCCTCATGGCACGGGGGCTGGTGGCATGTCACATCCCAGTAGGCATCGCGCACTGCGATGGAATCGTCCGTTCTGAAGCGCCCCTCGAGCGACGGGTCGTCCAGGAGGCCTTCGGAGACAATGCGGTGCAGTTCTAGTATCCATTCCGGTGTGAGTGGATCGCCGCAATGCTCTGCGACGTACATCATAGCGCGGCGGTTGTTGTGGATCATGCGTTCTGAGTAATCCGTCGGCAGCCTGTCCTCCAGGAGCATCCTTTTGGCCACATCCACAGGAGTTGTCGCGCCCTCTATCACGCTGGACATGATCGATTCCTTCATCAGGGGGCTTGCCGACGATGTTGCGAGCCTTGTCTCAGCATCGATCGTGTGCAGGAGGCGGTTCGCCTTCCCGGTGAGATTGTAGGTCATCGCCAGACCTCCCATCCGCACCCGTTCCGCCGTGGAGGAGCGGAGGAGCTTCATGAGGCTCCAGATCTCGTCGCGGGATGAGGAACCGAGTCTCCTGCAGTCGAGTTCGGACCAGTGGAGGTACGGGATGTTGCACTCGGCGGCAAGCCTGACGGCGTCAGCACCGAATGTTTTGGAGGGATCCATTTCGCATTTCGGAGGGTCTTCCGGTATGATCATCATCAAAGCACCTGCATCCGAAGGTCTGTTCAATGGCCGTGAAAAGTCCGTCGCCCGCAAGCTATGATGGCCACCCACCGGCAACCGAACTCACGGGTCTTATCTGGACAGCACTCGATTGCTGTTCACGTATTAAACCCTTCTTCCGAACGTATTGATACGCGTTGTTTTCGGGCCTCTGGCACGAGCATTCCCAGATTTTATATAGCATCGAGGGATTTGGCAGAGATAGCACAGTCGAGGACGGTGCCTTTTTCCATCACTCGATGAGGAGATTGACCAAT
>JAUNXZ010000135.1 GCA_030539515.1 Thermoplasmata archaeon | reverse complement strand
CGGCTTCCCCCGGCCCGGGGTGAATCGCCGTTAAGTTCCCGCCGTAACACTAATGGGGAGTTGGACGCACACGTCAACTAATAATAGGCCGAACCCGATGCCGCGGGCGGAGTGAGCGAGTGGATACAATAGAGATGTCCCCCATCCTGCTGTCCCCGCGCGGCCGCCTGGTGGCCGTGTTCGGAGGGGGCCAGGTGGCTCTGCGCAAATGCCGGCACTTCGCCGGCTTCAGGATACGCGTCGTGTCGGAGGAGGTCCTCCCGGAGCTCGGGGAGCTGGCGGACGAGGTCGTCATCGACACGATAGACAGGGACAACGTCCTCAGGCACATGGAGGGCGCGGACATCGTCGTGGCCGCAACGTCGGACCACTCGCTCAACGACATGATACGCGACACCTCGATGTCCAGGGGCATAATGACCAACTCCGCCCACGGGGGAGGGGACGTCCTCATACCCTCGACGCTGCACAGGGACGGCTGGACCGTCTGCGTCTCGTCGGAGGGCAGGGTGCCCGCCTTCCCGCCGTACGTGGTGGAGAGGATCGACTCCATGCTCGGGCCGTCCTACGACGCGATGCTCGCGCTCCTGGTCGACCTGAGGTCGGACATCCGGGACAGGATCGCGACGCAGCCCGACAGGGCGGCGTTCCTCGCATGCGTGCTCGCGGACGAGGACGTGTGGAGGCTCCTGGAGGACGGCGAACGCGAGGAGGCCAGGTCCCTGGCCCTGGAGAGGGGCGGTCTGAGATGATCGTGAGCATGCACGTCACGCACACCTCCGCAGGGGGCACCGCGGCGCTCAACGACGTCGTCCCCGCGCTGGAGGCCGAGGCCCGCAAGCGCCTCCCGACCATGCCCGTGGTCACCGAGTACGTCCTCGTGAGGACCTGCAACCGCTTTGAGGCCTACGTGGCGACGCCGGACAACGCCACCGTGAAGGCGTTCTTCGACTCCATCATCAGGATCATAGTCCCGTCCTCGAACATCTCGTACATAGAGGAGGACAAGGACAGCATACGCCACCTGTTCAGGGTGGTCTGCGGGCTGGACTCGCTCATCGTGGGCGAGGACCAGATCCAGCACCAGGTCCGCGAGTCCTACATCCGCGCCAAGGAGGAGGGCCACGTCAACGGGATGCTGACCCGCCTGTTCGACAAGGCGCTGGCCGTCGGAAAGAGGGTCCGCACCGAGACGGCGCTGAACAAGGGCGCCGTGTCCGTCGGCTCCGCGTCGGTGGAGCTGGCGGAGAGCATGATCGGGGACCTTTCCGGAAGGAGCATCACCATACTCGGCGCCGGGGACATCGCCTCGGTCATAGCCAAGAACCTGGTGGGGAAGAACCTGGGGACCGTCATCGTCTCCAACCGCACGTACAGCCGCGCCATCGAATTGGCGGACGAGCTGGGCGGGAAGGCCGTGAGCATGGCCAGGATGACCGACGCCGTCGCCGACTCCGACGTCGTCCTGGTGGCGACGGGCGCGCCGCACGCGGTCCTCAAGGAGACGCACGTCTCCGAGGCGATGGCCCGCAGGCCCGACCGGCCGCTGCTGATCATCGACGTCAGCATCCCCCGCAACACCGAGGACTCGGTCTCGGGGATACCCAACGTCAAGCTGGAGAACATGGACTCGCTGCAGTCCATAGCCATGAGGAACGCCCAGAGGAGGCGTTCCGAGATAGCGTCCGCGGAGAGGATCATCGGCGAGGAGCTCGCCAAGATGGACGCGGAGCAGAAGGAGCAGTTCGCGAACGATGTGATCAGACGCATCGGGATCAAGCTGGCCGACATCCGCGAGAAGGAGCTCGCGACGGCCAGGTCCCGCATGGGCTCCGCCGACGAGGAGGAGCTGCTGGAGGACCTCTCAAGGGCGGTGGTGAGCAAGATCACCGCCGAGCTTTACAAGAATCTGAGGGAGGCATCCCGCGACGGGCGCATGGACACGTGCGGCGCGGCGGTGGAGCTCTTCGGACTGGAGGATTCGGAATGATGTACCCGGAAGTGCGCCTCAGGAGGCTGAGGCAGAGTCAGAGGATGAGGAACCTGGTGTGCGAGAGCCGCATCCACCCGGACGAGCTCGTGCTCCCCATGTTCTTCGACGCGAACATATCGGAGACCAAGTTCACGGCCTCCATGCCCGGGGTGCCCACGCACCCCCTGAAGGGATACGACGCAATAGCGTCGGGCATCCAGGAGAGCGGGGTCAACTCCGTCCTGGTCTTCGGCGTGCCGTCCCACAAGGACGCGGTCGGGTCCGGCGCATACGAGAAAGAGGGGGTGGTCCAGAAGGCCATCGCCGGCCTGAAGGAGAGCTCCGACCTGCTGGTCATCGCCGACCTGTGCCTGTGCGAGTACACCGACCACGGCCACTGCGGCGTCCTGGACGGATGCGGCCACGTCGTGAACGACGAGACCATCCAGCTGTACGCGAAGACCGCCGTCTCCCAGGCGGAGGCCGGGGCGGACGTCATCGCGCCCAGCGGCATGATGGACGGCCAGGTCGCGGCGATCCGCGAGGGCCTGGACGACGCCGGGTTCAGGGACGTGCCCATCATGGCCTACAGCGCCAAGTACCAGTCCGCGTACTACGGGCCCTTCCGCGACATCGCGGAGTCCGCCCCCGGGAAGGGGGACCGCGCCGGGTACCAGATGGCCTGGGCCAACAGGAAGGAGGCCATGAGGGAGATCGAGTTCGACATCGCCGAGGGCGCCGACATGATCATGGTCAAGCCCGCCGGCCCGTACCTCGACATCATCCGCGAGGCGGCCGACCGCTACGACCTTCCGCTTGCGGCGTACCAGGTCTCCGGGGAGTTCGCCATGATCAAGGCCGCGGCCGCCAACGGATGGGTGGACGAGGAGAGGATAATGAAGGAGTCCCTCGTGGCCATCAAGCGCGCCGGCGCCGACATAATAATCACGTATTTCGCCGAGGACATGGCGAGGATGCTCCGATACCATGGACGAATCGGCAAGGCTCTACGGCGAGTCCAGCAGGGTGACCCCCGGGGGCGTCAGCAGCCCCGTCAGGAGGTTCGAGCCCAACCCCCTCTTCATCTCGAAGGGCGAGGGCTGCCGCGTCACCGACGCGGACGGCAGGGAGTACATCGACCTGTGCATGGCCTACGGCCCGCTCATATCGGGGCACGCGCACCCCGAGGTCATGGAGGCCGCCAGGGCCCAGACCCTTAAGGGCACCGTGTACGGCGCCCCGTCCGAGCCGGAGCTGAAGCTCCTGGAGAGGATCACCTCCGCCGTGCCCTCCGCGGACATGGCCCGCCTGACCTGCTCGGGCACCGAGGCGACCATGCACGCGATCCGCACCGCCAGGGGATTCACCGGCAGGAACGGGATCGTCAAGATGAAGGGCGGGTTCCACGGGGCCCACGACGCCGTGCTCGTCAAGGCGGGCTCCGGCTCCGCCGAGGGACTGCCGTCCTCCAAGGGCGTGCCCCAGGGCGCCACCCAGTACACCCGCACCGTCGAGT